>NZ_JAHLZE010000011.1 GCF_020148105.1 Methanobrevibacter sp. TMH8 | reverse complement strand
TTCGTTTAACCGAAATTAAACGAACTAAGAAAAAAACCGATAATTTACAAATAAAGCTTGTAATATGTTTTTTACTAATATGATTTAAGATAAGCATATTATATAAATATAACGATTTTGTAATAAATATTTTCCAATGGAAAATATAAACATGAAAACCAAAAAACAAGAACAGTTCATAAAAAATTGAATAAAATCAAAACCTCAAAATTAAAATATTATTAAAAGCATAATAAGAATATTAAATAAATTAATTTAAAATATTAAACTAAAAGAGATATTATGAAAAAGAAGGCTATAGTCTTTGATAATGCAGGAACACTTTTAGAAAGGTGTAGAGTTATTAAAAATACAAAAAATAGTAAAAGAGTTGACAATAGTTCTTTAGATGTGATTGATGAGTTGGGAAATAGTGCATTAGTTGTAATGCAAACTGATACAAAAAAATGTCTAATGCAAGCTAATCCTGAAAAAAAATTGTATGATTTTATAAAAGACAATTCTATTCCATTAGATATTAGCTATTCCTCTGCAGATATAACAAAAGATGAAATATTGCCCTTACTAAGACATAGTGATATAAAAGTTAAAGATTTTCAAGAAACAGCTAAACAATTACATAATGAAAATAATTTTATAGAATTATGTAGTGGTTCTGCTTTTATTTTAAATGTCGATAATAATAAAGTTGAATATGTTATAGCAGCTGGAGGAAAAGTCTTTCCACATGTTAAAAATGTTATTAAAACCCTTAATAATAAAGGAATTGAAACATTTATTGCTTCAGGTGATAGAGCTAAATCTCTCTATGAACTTGCAGAAATCATAAATCTTCCTGAGAAAAATGTTTTTGAAACAGCTAACACAAAAAGAAAAAAAGAAATCATAGCTATGCTAAAAAATGAAGGTTATAAAGTTATGATGGTTGGAAATGGACCTAATGATATACTTGCTTTTGAAGAATCTGATTTAGCTGTTCTTACACTTGAACAAAAAGAAGAAGTATCCAAACGAGTTATCGAAGCTGCAGATGTTATTATTGAAAAGATTTGTCAAGTATTAGATATTGAATTTTAATTATCCAAATTAATACATGCAATTTTTATTTATATTAATTATTTATTATTTCTTTATTTTTCTATATCTTACAATATCTTACTATATTTTTCACTATATCAGCATATTTTATTATATCTTACTATATATCCCTTATTTATTAATTTTCTAATTTACTAATTATTTATGATGATTTATTATATTAATAAGATATTCTTTACCTTTTAAAACATCCTCATAGCTATTTAACTCAATAATTCCTCTTTTTACATTTTTTAAAAAATCATAGCTAAAATCAGCGGATCCTTCACCAAGAGGAATATGAGAATCTTTTTTACCCATATTATCATTAAGGTGGAAATAGCTAATATTATCAATTAATAAGAATTCATTAGGATTTTCATAAGTATTAGCATGCCCCCAATCAATAGTAGCTGAGGAACCTACTTTTTCAACTATATATCTATGTTCTTCAGGAGAATTAGCTAAAAATTTCTGTTTGTTAGGCATATTTTCTATTGAAAAAGTTACCCCGAGATCTTCAGCATGATTTTGACACTTGGATAATGTATCTATTGCAAATCTAATAGCTAAATTTCTAATTCTCTCTTCTTTTCTATGGATTATACCTGGATGAGTGGTTATAGCTATTGCCCCAATTTTGTTAGCTAAATCCAATGCTTCCTTTGTTTGTCTTTCTGTTTCTTTTCTTATCCCTTCATTCATACTAGCCGGATTTAGATCAATAGTTGGACTATGAAGCATTACTTTAATATCATATGACTCAAATATCTCAAGATCCATATTGTTTAGTCTAACATCATAGCCATCAATCCTTTTAATACTATTGTTTTCTTGACTCAAAAGATTTCTTGGCCAATAAGGTCCTTCACAAAGTATTTCAATAAGATTAAATCCATCTTTAGTAGCTATATCCAATATTTCTTCTAATGATTTCATGAAAAGTGATAATGAAGAAAATCCTAACTCCATTTTTTATCCCCTAAATATTATAATTAATATATTATTATATATTATGATTTTATCAATGATTATATTTTATTATTTTATTTTTACTATTTATTATATCTTTTATCTTGGATATACAGAATATTTAATTGTCTCAATTTAGAAAAATTGCTCTTCAATACAAAAATTGGTTTAATGTTGTTAAATTGTTGTTATATAGAAATATTTATCCTTATTTATGAAATTTAGCTTAAATAAAAGCTAAAACTTAAATATAAGTAACAACAATAGTAAAATATCGAAAATTAGAAAATATTTTTGTATAAGCATGAGTTATTTAATAATTAATAATCTATTAAAAACAAAAAGATTATTATTATTAATTAGTGGTAATAATTGTAAATAAATTAAGAAAAATTGTAAATAAATTAAGAAAATGTAACAATATGTTAACATTTATAATGTTTAAAATAATATAAATAAATAATATTGAGATAACTGATAATAAAGATGTTGAAGTTATTACTTCATATCCTTTTTCAGAAAATATGAGATTGCGAAAGTATGAAAGCAGATGAAACTATTCAGATTGAGTCTATGTATGACCCTCATTTTGATGTTTTAGGGATTAGAGTAGTGGATGATTATAAATATAAAGAATCAGTTGAATTAGAAGAGGGCATAATTCTAGATTTTGATGAAAATAACATTCCTGTTGCTCTTGAAATATTGGATGCCTCTAAAGTTCTTAAAATTCCTAGAAAACAGGGCTTAGATAAGAAAACTTGTATACATATGAATATATGTATTAGTGATGAAGTTATTTTGGTTAAACTTACAGTTGGTATTGAAATTCATAATAGAAAAGCATCAATGCCTATTGATCTTTCAGCTATTAATAATATTAATGCTCCTGTGATGCAAACTGAGTTAGTAACAGCATAATCCTTTTAATTTACTTTTTTATTTTTTTAAATATTATAATAACAATTATATTATTAAGATTATAATTGTTATAAAGGATAAATTTATAAATCTTCCAACTACACACCCAATAAGAAAAGACAGATTTGAAAAAATTAAAGAAGGAATAGAAAATGAAAAAAAAAGTAATGGAAATAGATTATGATTATGAAAATGATATTCTATTTGCTTTTTTAGATGATGAATATTATAAGGACTTTGAATACTCAGAATTTTTAGATAATTCAGTAAGCATAGATTTTGATGAAAAAAACATCCCTATTGGTGTTGAAATATCAAATGCATCTAAAAAATTCAACACAAAAAAACAATATCTAAATGATAAACTAAATGGAGTATTAAATATTTCAATCCATGAAAAAAAGATTGAATTAAATATCAACTTATTTGTAACAATACATAACAAGTCTATTTCCTTAAATCCTGTTGATTTAATTGGAGATAACATTTTAAACATCCCAAATGTTGAAACTTCAATGGCAATAGCTTAGAAATCTCTTCTTAAATTAAATAATCTAATATTTGATTAATCTATAATATAATAATCTAATATATAATATTCTAATATTCAATAATCTACTATTTAATAATCTAATAAATTCATTTATTATAGATTAAATTTTATCCTTATTCTTTTTTTCATAGCTACATATTTCTATTTATAATTATAAAATTATTTTTTTACTTATCAAATGCTCCTTACAAAATAAATAAGTAAATTAAATAAAAAAATAGATTAAACTATGAGAATAAGTTTTATCCAAAGTTTTTTTCAATAGTTAGTATTTTAAGACGAATAATTTCTTTAATTTCATTCATTTTTTTGGGATTTAATCTAACATCAGGATCATGTCCAGTAGGATATGGAAGAATCAAACCTTGTTTCATAAGAGATTTTATATCATGCCGTATTTGTTTACAGGGAAATTTTGTTAATCTTTTGCAGACATTATTAATAGGCGTGTGTTTTTTACCTATATGTCTAGTTCTAAAAAGTGAAAAAAGAATTTCTTCTTGAACTCCATAATCATCTTTCATAATAATTATATGGACAATAGTATTATTTAACCATTTTGATATGATTATTTCATGTATAATAATTTAACATTAAAATAATTCATGATTATTTTCAATACATTTATTAAGTATGCAATGTATAATAATAGTACATAAAAAAGTGATGTGAGGGATTATGATTTATGTTAAGTGAAATTATGGGGAATTGTCCACAAGTAAAAGTTGTTGATTACTTGTTAGCACACCCTTTTAATTCATATACTAAACAACAAATAGCTGTTGGTTCAAATATATCTAGATCTACTTTAGATAAATTTATAAATAATTTAATTGATTCTGAATTTATAATAAAAGATAATTCAAATAAATACTCATTGAATGCAAAATCAAATATTGTTAAAATGTTAGATAATGTCCAAAATGAACTATCTATTAGAGAAATGGAAAAACAAGCTGAAACATTCGATGAAGATATAATTGAATATACTGATGAAGAAATAGACAAAATGTTTCAAACAGATGTTCCAGATATTGATTTAGATGAAGTCGAAAAAGAAATAGAAGAAAATGAAAAAATATCAATAAATAAAAAAGAATATGAACATCTGAAAAAGATAAAAACAAATAACATTTCAGAAAAACATGCTACATATGCAACTACAACAAATGAAAGAAATAATCAGAACAAATATAATAGAACTCGAAATTTATTTAATAATAGGGTGAGTTACTTCATGAAAGGAGGAGTAGCTAATGGAAGATAAAATAATAGATTTTAATAATAAATCAATTGAAAATTTTGATTTAAACATAGATGAATTTGCACAACAAATCTATGTTACTGGAGCAATTGGATCTTCAACAGATTTAGACATTAGATTATTGATTGTTAACGATAAAATTGTAAATACAAATGGAAGCATTGAAACTAAAAAAGAAAGCAATCTACACCTTATAATGAATCCTGAAGTAACACAACAAATAATTGACCTATTGCAACGTAACTTAGATGATTATTATAGTATAAAAAATAAAGAATAATTTAACTATATATTAATTAATAAGCCAATAACCTAAATATAGGTTGTTGGCTTTTTTAATAAACAAATTTCTATTTTTATAAAATAAATATTAAAAATAAAAAAATATAAAAATAAACAAAAAGGGCAAAAATTAAAGCCCTTAAAACTTTTTAAAATTATCTTTTTCTATATACTACCCCAATCATAGCTAATATTATTAATAAAATAGGTATTATTGGTATTCCTGTTTTTTTCATAGCTGCAGTTGCAGCTGAATTGTTAGTAGTTCCATTAGTACCATTTGTTCCATTATTAGCTTCCACATTGAAGACAGTTGTGTTTTGAGAAGCTAAATAGATGTTATTACCTTCGAAACTTACTGAAACTTCAATATTTCCAGCATGAGTTGTTTTATAAGGTAAACTCCAACGACCATTCTCATCAGTAGTCACTGTGAACCTTTCACCATCAACAATAACAGTAATCATAGCGTTAGCTACTGTATTGCCATCTTCATCAAATAAAACACCATGAATAATAATTGTTTGACCAACTGTAGCATTTGGAGCAATAACAGTGACAGTAGTAGCTAATTTAGCAACATTGAAAGTAGTACTATTTGTAAATCCTACATGAGTAGAATTACCTGCCCAAGAAATAGTAGCAGTAAAATCACCACTATTTGATGGAGTAAAAACAAAATTCCATTCACCATTACTATTAGTTGTTACTGTATATGTTGTACCATTTATAGTTAGAGTAATTTGAGTATTTGCTATTGGATTTCCATCTTCATCAGTTGCAACACCAGAAATATTTATAGGCCTTCCTACTTTACCATCAGGAGCATTAATAGTAGAATTAGTAGAAAGCATAATTGCTAATGCACCATCCCTAATAATGATCGGATAATTCACATTTCCATCATATGTTCCATTTACAGGCAAAATATCTCCAAGAGATCCATCTACAGTATAAGTCAAGTTAACATATCCTTCTAGAACAGTAACATTACCAACATAAGTTCCATTTACATAGAAACTTATATTCTGTCCTGTTACAGTATTACCCATATCATCAGTTAAATTAGCATACAAAGTAACGATCTGACCATCTCTAACAACTTTAGTAGAATTATCAAGATAAGTCAAATTCAAGATACCCATAGCACCAGCATTATAAATCATTTGACCTAAACCAGCACTATTACCATTCATAACATTACGTGACACACTCATATTACCAGAATTATAGATTACACCACCAAAATTAGTAGCATTATTGTTTGTAAAAACGGAAGAGTTAACAGTAGCATTAGCACCCCCATTGTTAAAAATAGCACCACCATAAGTAGCATTATTACCAGTGAAATTAGAATCATTCACAGTAACATTAACAGCATAATTCATGATAGCACCACCATAAGTAGCATTATTTTCAACAAAATTAGAATCATTCACAGTAAAATTACTACCTAAATAATTTAGGATAGCACCACCAGAGGGAGATTTATTTTTACTGAAAAAGCTATTATTAATAGTTAATCCAATACCATTATTGTAAATAGCACCACCCAAGACACTAGCATTATTGAGAGTGAAATTAGAGTTTAGAATAGAGACATTTAGACCATCATTAATAATTGCACCACCAGAAGTAGCATTATTACCAGTGAAATTAGAATCATTTATAGTCATATTACCAGAATTCATGATAGCACCACCAGAAGTAGCATTATTTTCAACAAAATTAGAATTAATCACAGTAAAATTACCACCTACTATATTATAAATAGCACCACCAGAGGGAGCTTCATTTTTACTGAAAAAACAATTATCAATAATTAATCCAATACCATTATTATCAATAGCACCACCAAAGAGATTAGCACTATTATTTGTGAAAGTAGAATTAATAATAGACTGATTATCAGCAGAAATATAGATAGCACCACCAGAACCAACAACAGCACCAGCACTATTATTAGTAAAAGTGGAATTAATAATAGACTGATTATCTCCAAAATTACAAATAGCGCCACCATAATCCTCAGCATAATTATTTATAAAAATGGAATTAATAATAGACTGATTATCCGTAAGATTATTACTATAGATAGCACCACCACGATCAGCTTCATTATTTGTGAAATTTGAATTATTAACAGACAAATTACCAGAAGTATAAATGGCACCGCCATAGAATGCACTATTGTTTATAAATGTACAGTCTGTAACAGTCATTGAAGAACTAGTATAGTTGTTATAAATAGCACCACCTAAATTATAGTCTACAGTTAAAAGACTAGCGTTTCCATTTAAAAAGGTTATGTTTATGAAAGTCACACTAACATTATCTCCTATAATAAATATTCCACTAAGTCCCTGTGCATCAATAATTACATTACTAGCAGGTCCATTTCCTTTAATTGTTATATTCTTGTTTATTGTGATGTTGGTATTGTTATTACCTGTGTATATTCCTTCATCTAGACCTATTGTGTCTCCATCAGTTGCATTATTTAATGCTTCACTTATTCCACCAGAAGTTGTGTTAGTAATATTAGTAGTAGCTGAAGATCCAGCCTGTAAACTTACTACAGCTAATAATATAATGGCTAAAATAATCAAAGTATGAGTTATTATTTTTTTATTTTTTTTAATTTTTTCACCTCCCATTAAATCAATTAAAACATATTCTTAAATTAAAAATTAAAAAAATATAAAAAAGAAGCAAAATGCTTTAAAAAGAATCTTTATTATTTTATTAACACAGAAATACATATCTTAATAATCTAAAAAAGTTCAAAATGATGCACTGTTAAGTCCATAATGGTGTACTATTCCATAATATTAAATTTAATTAGCCAATTCTTAATAAAACATAAAATACTATCTTATTATATTATATTTTTGATTAAAATCATACTGAAAAATAATAAACTTCTTCCAAAGTACAAACTTAAAATTACATTAAAATACACATTTACTCAAAATAAAGTTCTTAGATTTTATTAATCAAAAGAAAATTACTCAAAAATTACTTATATATTTAGATAACCTTCTTTTCATCAATAATTGATTAAACAAAAAGTTAATACATAAAAATATTGTTCTATTTATTTTCATCAAAACTTTTTAAATTATAATCTCTTTATTTTATATATTTATAACATAAATATGATTTTATTTTTTTAAAAATATAAAATAGATATACAAATATGAACTTATGAACTATATATAATAATTATATAAATTTAAATATTTAAGTTTTTGCATATAAATATTCATTTCTTACAATTTTTATCAATTTTACCATAATGTATATTACAATAGCTATTTTCATAACAATTTTATAAAAACAATTATATGGTTAATAAATAATTTACATAATTTTCATAGAAACATTTATATATGAAAAATAATTAATAATGTGATATATCAGAAAATTGATATATCAATTTTAATATATTAATTTCTAGTGATATAAATATCAATTTTACATGATTTAAATTATATGAAAATAATGATAAAATAATTTAAAATTTTAATTTAGTTTTTAATTTAAGTTTAATTTAGTATTTTAGTTAAATTTTTTATTTAATTTTAATTTTAATTCAAATTAATGTTTATTTTAAAATTTAAATGAATATAATTTTTAATGAATTTAATTACTATAAATTATTTACAGAGCATTGAGGTGAAAATTATATGAAAAAATTAGTGAAAAAGAAGACCTTAAAAAAAGAAAAAGAAAAGAAAAACAAAATCAAAAAACATGCCCATCATGATTCTTGGGAAACCGATTGTATATTAAAAGATGGGAACTTCGATAAAACATTGATATCTGCCTTAATGAAAGGCTTCATAAAAATAATTATTCTTTGGATTATAACCAAAGGAAGAATACATGGATATGAAATAATAAAAAAAATGAAAGAAGGATTAGAAGATAAGAATGATCTTGAATTACAGGGCCCGGGACCTAATAAAATATACCCCATTCTCCATGAATTAGAAAAAAAAGAGTTGATTAAGGGAGATTGGGAATTACAAGGTAAAAGAAAAGTAAAATACTATGAAGCTACCGATAAAGGTATCAATACTATTGAAATAATTAGAAAAAAACCTCATAAAAACGTCCCCCCAACTATAAGAGAATTTTGGATGGATGTAATGACGAATAATAGTAATAAATGAGTTATTGAGATAAATGAATTATTAATATATAAAAATAAATAAAAAATTTAGAGTATTTACAATTATAAGATTAATAAAAGTTATTGGAAAAGGTGAATAAATGAAATATGCAATAGAAACTGATTCACTTACTAAAATGTATGGTGATTTCTTAGCTGTTGATAATCTTAATATGAAAGTCAAAAATAAGAGTATCTTCGGTTTTTTAGGGCCTAATGGTGCAGGTAAAACCACAACCATAAAAATGTTAACATGTCTTATAAAACCCACAAATGGAACAGCAAAAGTAAGTGGCCATGACATTATTGAAAGTCCAAATGAAGTAAGACAAAAAATAGGGATGGTTCCACAGCTTGTAAGTCTATACAATGATTTAACAGCTAGAGAAAATGTAGAACTTTGTGCTGATTACTATGGTCTTACAGAAGATGAAAAAGAAGACCGTATTGACGATCTTATGGAACTTGTTGATATTAAATATGCTGAAAATAAGTTAATTAAACAAATGTCTGGTGGTCAAAAACAAAAGGTTTCTGTAGTAGCTAGTTTAATACACAGACCAGACGTTCTATTTCTTGATGAACCTACTATTGGTTTAGATCCAACAACTAAGATGGTTCTTTGGGATTTAATACAAGAACTTAATGATAATGGCCATACCATTATTCTCTGTTCTCATGATATGTATGAAGTAGAAATGCTTTGTGAAAATGTAGGTATCATGAATTTAGGAGAATTAGCTGCATTCGATACTCCCCAAGGACTTAAAGATACTTTAATGCATAGAAAAGAACAAGAAATTCTCAAAAAAATGGAAGGATTTTCTAGTGCAAAAGAGTTTGCAAAAACTGAATTTGCAGCTAAATCACTTAAAACTGAAACAGTTTATAGTACTGAAGAAGATGATACCATAGTTGGAAATGTTACTGATCTGAACAATGGAGTAGTAACAGGAGTGTCTACTCCATCATTAACTAAAAATCAAGATAATGCTGGTAAAGATAGCTATAATGAAGATAGCTATAATGGAGATACAGATAATTCAGAATATCTAGCTGAGATTGAAAAAGTCTCTAAAGAAGTTAGTATCATGGTCAAAAATATGACCGACAAGATTAAGAAAGATCTTGAAGATTTAGATATTGTTTATAATGTAAGAGTAACTGAAACTGGAAAAGGAAGTAGATTAGCTATTGATGTAGACAAATTTGCTGAAAATAGTGTTAATAATGTTATTTGGAGTATTGTAAAGAACGATGGAAACATAACTTCTATTAATACAAAAGATCCATCATTAGAAGATGTATTTGTTGATGTAACTAGTAAGAAAAAGGTTAATCAAGCTAATATAAAGGATGTCAAATAATTAAATATCAAAAATAAGAAGAGTTGAGAATATATGGAAAGCAAAAAATTCTTATGGATGCTTAAAAAAGATCTTTTATCTCTTTATAGACATCCTTCACGAATGATAGCTATGTTTCTCTTCCCAATTATAATGATAACCTTATTTGGTTATGGTATGGGAGGAGACATTGAAAATGTTCCAATAGTAATTGCAGAACAAAGCCATGGAAATATAACTGATCAAACACTTATGGCAGTTAAAGATATGTCGTTGTTTGAAGTTAAAAATATTACAACCAATGTAAATCAAGCTAAAGAGATGGTTAACAATGGGCAAGTTAAAGCAGCCATAATACTGCCTCCAAATTATGATGATATAAGTTCGGATCAAAGTAAGACGGTTGTATTGTATCTTGATTCATCAGATCAAATAGCAAGTCAAACAATAGTGCCAGCTAGTCAACAATTATTTAGTCAAATAAGTGCCAAAATAGGTGCTGAAAAATTAGCTTCCATCCAAGTACAAAATACTGTTCAAAGTTCGAATGGTACTGATGGGGGTGCAGCTAGTGGAAGTAATGTATCTACGGAATTAAATGATAGTTCCCAGGGATCTTCTGTTGGTGGTATTTCAGATAGTGTTAATGGAATTGTAAATTCAATTAACCTTCAAGTAAATAAAATTTATGGAAATATTGCATATATTGACTTTTTAGTTCCTGCAATATTAGCTATGACTGTCATGATGTCATGTATGATGGGAATGGGTCAATCAATTGCTGGTGAAAGAGAGACAGGGGAATTAGCTAGGTTATTTATGACTCCTACAAGTGTTGCTACAGTTGTTGGAGGAAAAATATTTTCAAAATTAATAATTGAAGTTGTAAAAGCCATAATACTGCTGGCAGCAGCTATTTTACTCTTTGGAATAACAATTAATGGAAATATATTCTTAGCTGTGGGAGTGCTGATACTCGGAGCATTAACGTTTGTTGGATTTGGAATAATGATTTCAGCAACGGCTCAAACACAAGAAGATTATACACAACTTGTTATGCCATTTACCATGCCAATGATGTTTGTTTCAGGAGTATTTTATCCGATAGAAACAATGCCATGGATATTCCAAAAAATAGCATACATAGCTCCATTAACCTATTTAAATGATGCTATGAGAGGAGTTATGCTTAAAGGACAAGGATTAGGAGACATATGGTTAGATATATTAGTTCTTGTAGGATTCTTAATAGTATTCTTTGTATTAGGTGTTATAAGATTTGATAGAGATGTTTAAATCTTTGATACCTAAAAAAGGACATAATATCTAATAAAACAGGATATATAAAACATAATCTATAGAACATAACATCTATAGAGCATAATATCTATAAAATATCAAAAATAAGTAATTAAAATAATTTGGTGATTTAATGGAAAGTAAATTTAAGGGATTACTAATAGGAATAGCTATTTTAGCTATTTTTATATCCCCTATTTCTGGAGCAAATTGGACAATGTTTCAAGAAAATGTTGAACATACAGGGTTCATTCAAGAAGCAGGAGATTTTGTATCAAATTTATGGATTTTTAATGTAGAAAGTCCAATTAAAGGGTCTCCCGCTATTAAAGATAAAATAATGTATATTGCTGGAGAAAATGGAATTTTAAAGGCAATTGATATGGAAACTGGGGATAAAAAATGGGAATACAAGTTAAAAGGCAATGTTGTGAGTTCTCCAGTCATTAGTGGAAATAATTTATACATAGGTACTGAAAAAGGACATATGTATAGTTACAATATCAAAACAGAGAAATTATCTTGGAATTACACAGTAAACAAGCCTATTGAATCAACTGCTACAGTAGCTGGAAACACCATATATTTTGGAGCAGATAATGGAAAATTATATGCACTAAACCCTGATGGTAGTAAAAAATGGGAGAAAGAACTTGGAGGAAAGATAAAATCTTCTCCAACCGTAATGAATAATACAATATTTGTAGGATCTAGTAGTGGTAATATTTTTGCTCTTAATACTAATGATGGAAGTCAAAAATGGAATTATACAACAGGAGATCAAGTTACAGCTTCCCCAGCATACACAGAAGATAAAGTATATATCGGATCATTAGATGGTACACTATATACTCTAAATGCTACAAATGGAAACCTTGTATGGAAATATGACCTTGGAGATAAAGTAATCTCTTCTGCATCATTAGATACTAGAAACTATAATTTATATATAGGTTCTGATAGTGATAACTTAACTTGTCTTGATTCAAGAGATGGAACATTTAAATGGGCATTTAAAACTGGAGGAGATGTTCAATCTACTCCTGCAATATATGGTGACTATGTTGCATTTGGATCAAATGATGGAAATGGATATGTTTTAAATAAATATACTGGAAACACTAAATTAACATATAATCCAGGAGCCTACATTTTCAACTCAGCAATAAGTTCATCACCAGTAGTTTATGGACAAAGTTTGTTCTTCTCAGGTCAAGATGGATATGTTTATTCATTAGATGGTAATAAATTTAATACTCCAACATCAGTATTTACTTATTACACAGGCATTATAATTATAGCTGTTTTAGCTGTAATAATTGCACTTGTTGCTTTAATAAGAAGAAAGAATTAATTTAAATAGCTATATTAAATTTATAGCTATTATTTTTAATTTTTAATTTTAATTTAATAATTTAATGATTTAATAATTAATATTTAATATTTAATTTATATTTATTTAATAAAATATTGATTTAATGAAAGATTGATATTAGAATTAATATTAGAAGGAATTAATAAGCTATTAAAAAATTAATATTGAAATCAATCCCAATTTAATATTAATTTTAATATCAACTATATCGATTTGATTAATATTATCTTTTAATCTATAAAAAATAATAATTTGGGAAAATAATTTACTATGGGGATGAAAATGTGTTTTATCGAAAAATAGAAAAGAATGGAGATGAATTGTCCATTTTAGGATATGGATGTATGAGATATCCTCGAAAAAATGGAGCTATTGATTATAAAAGAACAGAAAAACAAATAATGACAGCTATAGAAAATGGTGTTAATTATTTTGATACTGCTTATTTATATCCAGGAAGTGAAAAAAATCTAGGAGAAATCTTAAAAAATAATAACTGTAGAGATAAGGTAAAAATTGCTGATAAAATGCCAGGCCCTATAGCTAAAACTAGAGAAAAAATGGATGAAATCTTTGAAAAGCAGCTGGATAGATTACAAACTGATTATATCGATTATTACATGATTCATAGCTTAATGCAATTTAAAGACTGGGAAACATTAAAAGAAAATGGAATTTTAGATTTTATAGATGAAGAAAAGAAAAAAGGACGTATAATTAATTTTGGTTTTTCATTCCATGGAAATTTACATCATTTTAAAAGGATAATAGATGATTATGATTGGGAATTTTGTATGATACAATATAATTATATTGATGAAAATTATCAAGCTGGAACAGAAGGTTTAGAGTATGCAGCTTCTAAAAACATTGGTGTAATAGTAATGGAACCTCTTAGAGGAGGAATGTTAGTTGACAAGCTACCAGAAAAGGCTCAAAAGATAATGAACAATTTTGAAATTAAAAGATCTCCAGCAGAATGGGCATTTAGATGGGTTTGGAATCATCCTGCAGTAAAAGTGGTTTTATCAGGAATGAATGAAGAACAGCATATCAAAGACAATATAAGAGTTGCATCAGAAACCCAAGCCAATTCATTAACAATCGAAGAAAAAGAAATGTTAGAAAAGGTTAAAACAGAGTTTAAAAAGAAAATTAAAGTGAATTGTACAAACTGTGCTTATTGTATGCCTTGTCCACAGGGAGTAGATATACCTATCTGTTTCTCTTCTTATAATGATAAATCAATGTTTGGAGGATTTAAACCACAAGTAATGTATGTACAGTCAACTGAAGATAAATCAGCTGCTTATAAATGCACAGAATGTGGTGTTTGTGAAAAGAAATGTCCTCAAGAAATACCTATTATAGATGAACTGAAGAATGTTAGTAAATCAATGGATCATTGGTATTATAGAGTTCTTGGAAAAGTTATCAAATTTATCATGTATAGATAATAGTAGACAATAAATTATGAAAATCATGAATATATGATAAATATATGAAAACGGTATAAATTACAAAATAAGCTATTTAAAAAGAGTATACAATAGAATATGTAATGATTATGTAATAGAATATGTAATAAGTTATGTAATATATTATGTAATTATTATGTATATATTATAAAAAATGAATTATAAAAAATGAAATAATAGATAAATAAAGAAATAAACTCTAATTATCTTTTTTAAGCTGTATCTCTATAGTAGATACATTTGTTGAAACACCATCGTTTCCAACAATTTCTTCGGTACAAATATCAATGTTTTGAACGTCCATATCAGGTATAAAACGATTTCTGACAATTTCGGCAACATCAACGGCCCTGCTAATAGCTCTTCCTCTTGCTTTTAAGATAACTTCTGATACGCCACTGTTCATCTGAGTTACTACTGCAAGAACATAATTCATTACAGGTTTGCTTCCTATGTATACAATATTTTCTTCTGGCATGATAATGACCTCCGATAATAATACATATATTATGTATTAACACATTTATATAACTTATCTTTTTTAAAGTTTTGGATAAATAGTATTAATTTTAATATTTTGACTATAGTTAATTTAAAAATATATTTTATAATATAATTTAAATATAATTTAAATATATTTTAGATATATTTAGATATATAATTTGAAAATAAATATATCTAATAGAAAAATTTTTTTCTACATATATATTAAATAATCTTAAAACAAAAAAATAAGCTTATTTAATGAAATATAAGATAAAAAAATATTTATAAAAGTTTTAAATAAAAAATAAATGATTTAAAATGTTATAAAAATAAAAAAAATATAGTAATAAAAGAAAAAATAAATAAAAAATAAAATAATAAAATAATAAAATAGAATAATAAAAGAAAAAATAAAATATATTATAAAAATGATTTTCTACATATATATTTAAAGAGTTATTTAGCTTCTTTTATCATCAAAATTTTGTTTATTGAATTTAAAACTGCATCTACACTGGCCATAATAACATCTTCACGAGTAGCTCTACCAGTAGCTTTATTACCCTCTTCATCAGAAGTAATAACGAATACTTCAGCTAATGCATCAGTACCACCAGTGATAGCTTCAATATTATATTCTTCCAATTCAATATTTGTAGTTCCTTTGACTAAATTTTGAATAGCATTTAATGCAGCATCAACTGGCCCTACACCAATAGAAGATGTTTCTTTTTCTTCACCATTAATATTCAATTTAACAGTAGCTGTAGGTGAAACAGTTTTTCCAGAACCAGAACTAACTGATAATCCAACTAACTTTACAGCTTCTTCTTTTGTTTTTCCAAGGACTGTTACTGCAATAGCTTTTAAGTCGGCATCTGTAAGACATTTTCCTTTATCACCAAGATCTTTAACTTGATCATAAACAGTACAAAATTGATCTTCATCCATTTTTATGTTATATTCATCTAATTTTGCTCTTAAAGAATTTGCACCAGTATGTTTTCCAAGGGCTATTTTTCTTGAGTGTCCAACGATTTCTGGAGATATTGGTTCATAAGTAGCTGCATTTTGCAGTATTCCATGAACATGAATTCCAGATTCATGTGCAAATGCATTTTCTCCAACAATTGGTTTATTTGGAGGCATTTTAATACCAGTAATTTTTGACACAAAGTCAGAAACATTATATAGTTGAGTAGTATCAATATCTAAATCCATGCCATAAGCAACTTTAAGTGTAACTGCAAGTTCTTCAAGAGATGCATTACCACCCCTTTCACCAATTCCATTAACAGTTACATGAGCTTGACTAGCTCCAGATTCAATAGCTACAAGAGAGTTGGCTACAGCTAAACCAAAATCATTATGGAAATGAACACTAATTGGAAGTTTAAGATTATCCATCAATATATTTATAAGTTTCCTTGTGGTTGTTGGAACTAATACTCCAACAGTATCAGGAACATTAATCACATCGGCACCAGCAGATTCTATGGCCTTATAAACTTCAAGCAAGAAATCTTCTTCAGTTCTAGTAGAATCTTCTGCAGAAAATTCAACTGTGATTCCATGATCTTTAGCATATTCAACAGCTGAGATTGCTTTATCTAAAACTTCTTCTTTTGAGATTTTTAATTTATATTCTCTATGAAGAGGAGAAGTTCCAATAAATGTGTGTACATAACTCAAGTCACAATCCAACAAAGCATCAATATCATTTTTTAATACTCTAGCTAAACCACAAATATTTGCATTCAATCCCAAATCATTGATTTGTTTAGCTGCATTTCGTTCTCCCTCAGAAACTGCAGGGAAACCATATTCTATTGTATTAACTCCAAGGTTATCTAACTTTTGAGCAATTTGTATTTTCTCATCTACAGTTAGAGCTACCCCAGGTGCTTGTTCTCCGTCACGGAGTGTTGTATCAAAAAGTTTAATTGTCTTTGGAAGATTCAATTCACTTTTTGGTATTTCTATGTTGTTTATCTGCACACTTATTCCTCATTTCTGTATTATGTTATACTTAGAAAAAATACTTTTTAAATTTTAATGTTTTATATCTTAAAATTCTAATATCTTAAAATCTGATATCATTTTAATTTTTAAATCTTAAAATCTTTAAATTTTCTGTATTTTCTGTATTTTTAATATTTTCAATATTTTCAATATTTTCTAATTTTTTACATTATTATCTATAATTTTTTTAAATTTTATATAAAATTATAAATTATAATGAAAAATGAAAGAAAATTCATCTAAAGTATAACATGAAAATTTTTGTTTAAAGTAGTATAAAAATTTTAAGAAAATCAAAAAAAATATTAGTATAAATTTTATTAAAAAGCTGTACCAATAGCTAAACTCAAAAAGTTTCTAACTCCAGGAGCAAGGCCGAGTACAAAAATAGCTAGTTTTAAAGTTCCTGCAATAATTTCATCATCAACATATTTATCAATTAAATATAAAGCTAGACAAATAACTATAATTTTAAGAGGAAACATTGTAATAGCTGTTCCCGTTAGATTATAAATAGAATTGGGAATTACATGTTGTTCAAAGTAACCATAATAATCTACAGCCATAAATGTAGTTGAAGCATCAAATAAATGAGCAGAAATTATTGAAAGGTTTATTTTTCCATTATAAGAATTGTGGTAGAATAAAGGCCAAAATTTGCCTACTATAATAAATGCTGCTGTAATTAGTCCCCAGATCAGCAAAATTTGAGCAATAACTATTAAATTTAATTGATTGATATTGATAAGATTTGGAATAGCTATAATAAGGCCAATAATAAATATTGTATATCTAAAATCAATATCTTTCCATTTTTGAAGATATATTGAAAATATAAGAGTAACTATTGCAGCACCACCTACAATAAAGTAAATTCCAGGTGTTATTAAAGCCCAGGTATATGGATAGATTCCATTGTCCACTAGTGCACGAACACCAGACCCTAGAAAAATAAATGGAATAAGAGGAAATATAAGATCAGTAGGGTTTATTTTATAGTGCTCAAAAATCTTAATAATTCCAAATATAGCTACAACAAGTATTATTCCATATATAAGTGTGTTGAATATTGTATATCCAGAAAAAAAGTAAGTTGATAAAAAATCAATTATATTTGACTCTATTGCCATGATAAACACTGGTTTAACTATTTATTTATTATTTTTCCAACGTTTTAAATTAGGAAACATTTCTTCCATTATTTTTCTAGCTTCTGACTCATCTATGCCAGTATTTTCAGCCATTTTAGGAGCACAAAAATTAATCATATCATCCATTGTTCTATCAGAAGTAAATTCTCCATTATCATAACAATGATTACAATAATCTTTATTTGTAGTTCCATCTACATTGGTTCCATAATCATTATCATTCATAGGCATACCACAAGATTGACAAAATTCTATATCCATAATATCACATACCTTATAATATTAAATCAATATTAAAATTTATATTAAAATTTATATATTTATATTAAGATTTAATATCTTTTTATTGATATAACATTATTTTAAAATATATAATCTAATTTATATAAATTTTATTATAGAATATATATCATATTCTAGAATATGTATTTTATATCATATTATTGTTTAAAATAAGTTGTAATTATGAATTTTTAAATGTAAAAACTAATAGATTCTTCTTATTTTCTTATTAAAAACTTCTTTTAATATCAATTTATTAGAAGTTCTAGTACCTTTTGCAATTGTATCTTTAGATTTAATAGCTTCAATAATATCATCAATAGTTGGTTCAGAATCTATATTTTTAATTTCTGTATAACAATTCCCTATAGAATCTAAAAAATGAGAATCACTAGAACCAATTTTAGCTAAATTTGATTTTTCAGCTAATTTATTAGATTTATAATTAGAATATCCAATAATATATCTTGCATTTAGAACTTCAACACCATCTATCTTCAGATTATCATAATTATTATCACTACTATCATTGGAATAATCAGGGTTTGTTAATTTTTCAATAGCTTTTCTATTATTAAAAAACAATCCATCCCTATATGAAGAAAAAGGATGAGGAACAATAGCTAATCCTCCTTGATCATGGATTCTTTCAACAGTTTCCACAGGAGATAAGTCTCGAGGAATAACTTTTTCAACTCCAAAACCAAGAATATGCCCTTCGCTAGAGCTGATTTCAATAGAAGGAACAATTAATAAATTATCAATATTTTTTGACAATTCAATAGCTATTTTAGAACCTTCAACTGAATTATGATCACTTATAGCTATAGCATCTAAGCCAAGAAATGAAGCCTGTTTTATAATATCCTTTGGCTTACTTCTTGCATCTCCAGAATAAATACTGTGAATATGAGGATCGAGTTTCATTTTAAAAATTATTAATATATTAACAGAAAACAATTATTATAAGAAGAACAATAATTATTTAAGATATTCAACTGCTTTAATAAGACCAACTGGCCCTGTCATCATGACGTCTCCACCAGGAGAAGCATTATAATAATCTAATTTAGTTTGTTCAATTATATTTCGTCTTGGTCCAGTAACAACAACCTTTTCAACTTTAGATATTGGATTAATAACATGAGCCCCATGACCATTATCCTTATGAACTTCTTCATGAGTTATAGTTCCTTGAACTAACTTTTCAATTAAATTTTCAATTTTTTCAGGAGTTAAACTAGAAGTATGATGTTCAAAGACCCCTTGAATTTTCCCATCTTCTATAGAAGCAGCCATAGTATGGCCATTACCAATATCCATAACAACATAGCTATTTAGTTTAGCTACTTCTGGATCCATGCTTGCTCCACAAACAGAAGCAAATTTAGAATCCATAAGAATTGGATTGAAACCCTCAAGAGATTTTTCAATAGCTTTCATTCTAGAAAAATAATCTGGAATATTTCCATTAAAAGCAAATTCTTCAACAGCTAAAGGCTCAGATAGTCTCTCGCGAATTTTTTCAAAACGAAAGTCCCTATCACCCATTTTTTCACTGAAGCCATGATCTTGAGCAGCAACAGCTATTTCATCAAAATTAAAATTTATATCGAATTGAGATATTATTGAAGATAATTCATCAATATTAATATCTCTTAAGGTTATTTTTGAATAGTTAGAATATTTTGGACTATATATGTAGCTATCTTCCTCAACAATTTCAATGCCTAAATTTTCAACAACTTTTAAATCATCTTTTATAGTGCGAGCAGAATTCTCTTCCATCACAACTTCATATCCTGCCCCAATATGTGCTAAAATAGCTCCTTTGATTTTACCTCCACCCATTATGGTTCCATCAAAGTACAAATTATTTCCTAAATTTGTTTGTTTTTTAATTTTATCAACAATAATTACTGGAGGGGAAGGTAAAACCAATTTGATAGAGTTTTCAAGCTCCTTTTCAGTGTTATAAAATAATATATCTTGGGTTCCTGCACCAATATCAATTGCCAAAATCTTCATAAAAGATAGTTGTTTTTAAAATATTTAAAATTATTCATGAATTATTCATGAAAATATTTGTGTTAAAAATGTTTAAATTCTAATAGAATCTATGAAAACATTTCAAGTGTTGTAATTCCAGAAATATTTTTTTCTAAAGAAACTTTTTGGATATCTTTGATATCATCAAAATGAGATATTACTGGAGTTTTATTTATAAATTCGACATAACATGTGTTAGGATTTTCAGGAATATTTATCCCTTCCTGAATAATAGCTTTATAAGTTTTCCCTCTTATACCTCTAACTAAAGCATCCTTTTTGAATAGCTTAATTAATCTTTGCGTTGGCATTATACCACCTAAAAATTTTTAAAATAATTTTCAAATTTTTCATATTTTTTATAAAAATCATGATTTTGGAAAAATTATTAAAACCCAAAAATCATTATTAGATAATATAAAATGGGTGAATTATATATAAATGGACTTAGGTAGAGAGCTCATGAAAAGTAATATTAAAAATAGGGTTTCGAAAATACTATGAAAAAAATATTATGAAAATAAAATAATAAAAATAAAATAATAATAAGGTAATAATAAAAAAATAATAAAAATAGGTTGTTAAAGGTTATAATACTAAATCAAGCAAACCTTCCCATAATATCTAAAATCTTGTTTAATAATGATGAAAAAGGCCCTAATTTATTTGAAAATCTTCTAACTCCTTGAATGTCCTCAGGAGTAAATGTTTTAAGAAGAGTAAGAACTATGAAATATATAATTGGACAGAATACTATTCCTAAAACCAATCCAACTATATTTTGAGGTAACAATAGAATAAATAATGCCATAATAGCTGAAGAAATTGCTAATTTTCCAAAGAACGTAACTGGAGGATTAACTTTAGTTAATCTAAATGTTATTATTAAAATTGGAATCATCATAGCAAATGATGAAATAGTAGTAGCTAATGCTCCTCCTTCAATTCCAAATGCAGGTATCATGAACCAACCTAACACCACTGTGAGAGCTGTTCCACCAATAAGAACATACATTGGAATTCTTGGATTTCCTATACCTTGAATTATACTTGCAGAAATAGTAAAGAGTGAATAAAAAGTCATACCAATTACAAGAATGCTTAAAGCCATAGCACCTAGAGCATAATCTGAATTTGTGAAATATACTGTAGACATTATTGTTTTTGCAAACATAGCTATTCCAATACAAATAGGAACAACTAAAATCATTCCATATTTATAAGCTTGAGAAACATACTTGTTTAAAAGACCTTGATCTTTTGTACTAAATGCAGCTGATGAAGCAGGTAAAATTGTAGTAGCTATTGAAGTAGATATTATTAATGGAAGTCTAGCTATAGGATCCGCTGCTACAAAATAACCAATTAAATCTGCTACTAAAAACTTACCCATAATAATAGTACAGACACTGTAAATCGCCATTTCAGCTAGTGCTGTAACTGTTACAGGAATAGAAAAAGTAACTAATTGTTTAGCTAAATCAAGTTCTTTTTTTAATGGGAATTTAAAATCAGTAGATGGTTGAGGAATATATTTCCACATGTATTTTTTAAATATTATAACAGAAGAAAGAGCAGAAAGTGCAAATCCAATTACAGACCCTAATACAGCACCAAAAGCAGACATACCGAGAATTACAAGTGCGGTAGCAAATAATATCATAAATACTTGTTCAACAGCACGAGTATAAAGAATATATTCCATCTTATATACTCCTTGAAATGCACCTCTAAATGCTCCAACAATTACACTGAAAGGAGTTATAAGACCAACAGCTTGTAGAGGAAGTAATGCTTCTGGTTTAGAAAAGAAATCATATGCAAGATAAGGAGCTACAAAAAACACCATTATAAGGCCAAAAAAAAGCCCTAAAAATATCATTATCTTTAAAGAAGTGTAAATAGTTTGCCTAGTTAATTCATCTTCTTCAAGAGCAGAATATTGCGATACATATTTAGCTATAGCTGGAGGAAGTCCACCAGCAGCTAAAACTTGAAAAATCCCTTGAAATGGTAATGTTAATCCCAAAATACCATAAGAAGCAGGCCCTAGAAGTGCAGCCATTAAAAAACGATATATATATCCTCCAAATCGGAAAATTATATTTCCAATGAGAATTAAAAAACTGCCTCTAGCTAACTTTGACATTAAATCACCATATAAATAAAAATCCTATATTTTCAAAATATTCGATTGATTATATTTAATAAATATAATATTATATTTATTATAATTAATTATTGTTAATTTAATTATTGTTTATTAATTTTAATTATTTTTAATTATTTTTAATTTTTGCTAATTATTGATACTTATTGTTAATTTAAAGTTAATTAATATAATTATTAATACAATCGATTTTTCAAAAGAATATATTAATTCATTATAGTTAAAATACTTATCCCTAAAATATTTTATATTATATAAAAAATATCCAATTTTGAATTAAATACTATTAAATACAATTGAATCAGATTATTAAACTGATAAATAAAGTGAAATAATAGCTGAAAAAATGAATATGGTAATTTCAAAAATTGAAAAATTCTGAAAAGTAAGTTTAAATATTATATGAATAAATTTATCATTTATTTAATATTTTTATGACATTTTAATAAAAGAAAAATAAGAAAATAATTTAAAAGAAAATTAGAAAATTATCCTAATCTTCCCCATACTTATTTAAAAATTCAATGAATCGTTTTAAAGTTTTATTTAGTGTTTTAAAACCATATTCGTCTTCCTTTACACCTTCAAGAGTGTCTTGTGACCAAAATGAAGCACCGAGATTAGCTCCAAAAGGACCTCCACTAACTGGAATAATTCCACTGAGAATATAGAAAGTGTTTATCTGCTGAATAGCTAATTCTTGACCACCAGCTCTGTCGCCTCCAACAGCTATTGACATTCCAATTTTTCCTTTATGCATATTTACATCTTCAGCTCCAAGTGCCCTACATCTATCCATGATAGCTTTAATTTGGGCCGAAATAGATCCATTATACATTGGGCTGGCCATTATAAATCCATCAGCTTTTCTAAAAAGATCATAAACTTCAAACATATCATCTTTATTAATACATACCTTCTTCTTTAAGCAGTAATCACAATGAAGGCATGGAGCAATTTTTTTCCCTCTCACAGAAAAAAGTTCAGTTTCAAAACCTTTTTCATTGAGATCAGCCAATGCTTTGCTTAAAACATGTTCAGTAGCTTTTTTTCTAGGACTTCCACTAATTCCCACAATAAACATATTATCATCCAAATTATCTAATTATGTAGTTATTCTAATTATCAAATCATTAGTAATTGTATAGATTAGTAATTATTATTTAATAATTTATATATTTAGTAATTGTATATTATATGTAATTTCTAATATAAATAAAATTTTGAAATTATTAAAAATAATAAAATAATAAAATAATAAATAATTAAATATTAAATAATTAAATAATTAAATATCAAATAATTAAATATTAGAATATATTAAACATTGTATATAGGAAAATATATAATACAATATCAATAGAGATAATATTATTAAATAAATTATTTTTAAAAGTAATTTAAAACAATAAAATAAACAATAAGATAAAACTATTATATATAAATAATTAACATTAATATAAAAAACATATTCATAATTTATATTATTATATACTATATGAAATATATAATTGAATTATTGATTGAATTATATGAATAAAAATTTATTAATGAAACAAGATAAAAATCTGCGGATATTTGATTGAGGAATTTTATGGAATTTATTAAAAGTATTGTTAAGAAATATTCGAGAGAATACACTAGAACACTTAAAGATGGGAAAAAAAAGAAATACCATACTGAACAAGTTCAAATAACAATACCAAAAGAAGATAATATATTTGAAAACAATGAAACAGTGTTAATAATTCCTTCATCTAATTTAGAAGACATAGAAAATTTTTATGATAAAATAAATAATTTAGAGACAGAAAATAAGGGATTAACAGAATTAAACAATAGCCAAAAATCTACAATAGAAAAAAATAATTCTATAATATATGATTCTGAAGCTAAAATAACTAATTTAGAAAATAAAATTGAGTCTCTTCAGAAAAAACTGAATGAAAATCATTTTCAATTTGAAAAATCTGAAGGAAAAATCAAAGAGTTGGAAAAAACTCTCAAAGAATATGAAAATGACAAAAAATCAGAAAAAAATTCTAAAGATGACATTGATAATAAGGTTTCTCTTGAAACTCAGAGAATGTTACTTTTAGAGAAAGATAAATATATCGAAAAACTAAAAAAAGAAAGAAAACTTTTGAAAAGAGACAAAATAGATTTGAAAGAAAGGTTAGAATATTTGGAATCTCATATGGAAGATATCAAACTTAGTATGAAAACTATGAAATCTTCTCAAAAGAAAGAACTTTCAAAACTCCAAAAAGACTATGACAAATTAGTTATAAAATACCACGAAAAAGAGAGAGAATTAGAAAAAATTGGAGAAATAGCTAATTACCATACAGAATTATCTAAAAAATTAAAAGATTTTATTTTAAAATCTTATTAAAAAATTAATTCCTATTAACAATATTCTATATTTATTGAATATTTGTGTAAAATATTCTTAATTTTATATATTTCTATTTTTTATATTTATTTTATATTTACTTTATTTTTGCTTTATTTTTATTTTATTTTTATTTCTATTCTATTTCTATTTGTTTTATTTACAATTTTATGTATTATTTGAAAATATTTAAAAGGTAAATAAATGAAATAGATAAAATAGGTAAAAAATAGTTAGAAAAAGATAAAAAAGATAAAATAGGCAAAAAAGTAAAATTATAATATTAAATTTAAAAATAAAGAGATAAAAATCTCTTATTATTTATAAAATACTTTTTATATTTTATAAGTTTAAAATACAAAGTATTTTATTATTTAGAATCTACAGGCAAACTACCAGATAAATATTTATCATATCCAACTAAATCAAGTAAACCATGCCCAGATAGATTGAATACTATTGTTTTTTCTTCTCCAGTTTCTTTACATTTCTTAGCTTCGTCAATAGCTACTTTTATTGCATGACTAGATTCTGGTGCTGGAACAACTCCTTCAGCCTTAGCAAATAAAGTTCCTGCTTTGAAAATTTCATCTTGGCTAGCTGTTTTTGCTTCAATATACCCTTGGTCTTTAAGTAAAGAGACTTGAGGTGACATTCCGTGATATCTAAGACCTCCAGCATGTACAGAAGGAGCTATAAAATCATGCCCAAGAGAAAACATTTTAATTAGAGGAGTTAAACCACTACTATCTCCAAAATCAAAATCATATGTTCCTTGTGTTAAAGTAGGACAAGAACTAGGTTCAACACCAATAAATTCGCAATCACTATTTCCATCAAGTTTGTCTTTTATAAATGGGAAAGTAAAACCTGCAAAATTACTTCCTCCACCAACACATCCAATCATTACATCTGGTTCTTCTTCAGCTATTTCTAATTGTTTTTTAACTTCTTGACCTATAATTGTTTGATGTAACATGACATGATTTAAAGCACTACCAATAGAATAGTACACCTCATCATTAACAAGTGCATCTTCAATAGCTTCTGAAATAGCTATACCAAGAGATCCTGGATGATCTGGATTTTCAGCTGAAACTTTTCTTCCATATTCTGTGTGTTTACTTGGTGAAGCAAAAACTTTTCCTCCATATATTCCCATGATAGTTTTTCTGAAAGGTTTTTGATCAAATGAGACTTTAACCATATAAACTGTACAATCCATATCAACTTGAGAACATGCAAGAGAAAGGGCTGTACCCCATTGTCCAGCACCAGTTTCAGTAGTTAATCGTTCAATTCCATCTTTTTTTGCATAATAAGCTTGTGGAATTGCACTGTTTAGTTTATGACTACCTGTTGGAGACGAATCTTCTCTCTTATAATAGATTTTAGCTGGAGTATTTAGCTTTTCTTCTAAAGATTTTGCTCTGAAAAGCGGGCTTGGTCTACCCATTCTCATGAACAAATCTCTAACTTCTTTAGGAATAGATATATATCGTTCAGTTGAAAATTCTTGCTCAAGTACTCCTTTTGAAAATATTTTAGGGAGAGATTCAACTTGTTTTTTCCCTTTACTATTTTTTGGAGAAGGAATTTCAGCTGGAAGATCTGCATTAATATTATACCATTTTTTTGGGACTTCATCAGAAGATAATTCGATTTTATACATAGTTTCACCGTGAATTTATAATATTATAATAATTATAAAAAATAATTATAAAAATGTTTATAATAGGAATATTTATATTAGATTTATAATTAAATCTATAATTAAATTTATAATTAAATTTATAATTTAAATTAATTAACTTAAAATAATTCTATATATGATTTAAGATAATAATAAAACTTAATAATTCAGTTAAAGAATTAAAAAAGGTAATATATTAAATATTTCAATTAATTTTTCATGATTTTACTGAAATTATCTATTAATAAAAGGTAGTAAAATGTACTATTTAAACCTTTGCAGGACATTTTTGTAGATTTTAAAGATTCTATAAATACTATCTATAAAATTTTTTATACTATTATCTATAATAATATCTATAATATTTTCTATACAATTACAAATTATATAATATATTTATATTAACCTATATTTTAACCTATTATTTCAGAATTTAGATATCATAACAATAAATATCTATATTAAAAACATAAACACAATAATAATATGAATAGCAAAATCTATAATAATAAAAAGCTATAAAGATATTATATAATTTGTATTATTTATAATATAAAATCAATATTATAAAACAGATGAAAGGGCATTAATGAGAATAACTAGGGGATTGACATGACAAAGGTTAAAGCAGGAGTGGAATATAAAATAAATGTTGGAGAGAATAACTTTCTTCTAAATTCAAAAAAATTCCAACTCTTAAATAATATAAATAGTTTAGGATCAATCACAGAAGCAGCTAAACTAACAAGAATATCTTATAGAACGGCTCTCAATTATATAGAGAAAATTGAATCTTCACTTGAAATATCTGTTGTATCAACAAGTAAAGGGGGAAAAGGTGGAGGAGGTAGTGCAAAACTAACCTCAGAAGGAAAGCTGATTTTAAAAGAATGTAAAAAAATCAATGCTATTATGGAACTTCATAAAGAAGTAAATGAGCTTGAAGCTATTGTAATATCTATTAACAAAGAAGAGCAAGTAATGACTATTAAGCTAAATAATATCGATATAACAATTCCAATGAATGAAAAATATCATGTTGGAGATAAGATATTAGCACTTATTAGCTATGATAACATATTTATAATGTTGAAACCACAAGAATCAAGTGTCAGAAATATATTTAAAGGACAGATAACCGAAATTAGCTTAAATGAAGAAATGATTCGAGTTAAAGTAGACGTAGGTGGAATTTATTTATATTCAAATATAACACGTTCTGCAGAAGAAAATCTTAATTTAAAATTAGGAAAAGATGTTTATCTTGGTTTTAAAGCTGTTTCAATAGCTACTTTAAAATTATAATAATTTAAATAATTAATAATAAATTTAAATAATTAATTTATAATAATATGTGTTTATAATAAATAAGAATTAATAGATTATGGAAAGGGTGAGGTGTTCTTATTTTAAAAATTGAAGTAGATAAAAATAAATGCACTGGTTGTGGAGAATGTAAAGAAATATGTCCAAAGGGGCAGAAAATTTGGAACATAAATAAGACAGCTCATGCAGATCATTTAGAATACTGTCATGTTTGCACACTTTGTGCATCAAAATGCCCAGAAGGAGCTATAACTGTTATTAGAAATGCTCCTAATGATGAAAATGAATTAAAAAGATTAAAAAATGCTAAAAAAGATAATAAAGATAAATTAGGCATAAATTAATTTAATCATAATAAAATTATAAATATGATAAAATTATAGAATATTATAAAATTATAGATATAAAACAATTATAGTAATAAAATTATAGATAATATAATTAATATTTACTAAAATAAGATAAATGAAATCTAATAGTGATTAAAATGAAAAAGATGAGAATAGCTAAAGTATCTAGAAAAACATCTGAAACAGATATTAAAATACAGATAGATTTAGATGGAAAAGGGATATATAATATAAATACTGGAATCAAATTTTTTAATCATATGTTAGAATCATTTTCAAAACACAGTTCAATAAACATTGATATTGAAGCTATTGGTGATATTGACATTGATGATCACCATACTGTCGAAGATGTTGGAATATTACTTGGAGAAGCATTTTTAGAAGCTATTGGAGATAAAACGGGAATAAAGAGGATGTCTCATACAATCGTTCCGATGGATGATTCTCTAGCTACTGTAGCTATTGACATCAGTGGGCGTAGCTATTTAAAAACAGATTTCTCATTTAATAATGATAAAATTGGTGACATGACTAGTGATACAATCACCCACTTCTTTGAATCATTTGCAAGTTCAGGAAAAGTAAATCTAAACATTCAAGCTGAAGGATCTAATGACCACCACAAAGCCGAAGCAATATTTAAAGCTTTTGCAAAAGCTCTCAAAGATGCTTGTAAAATCGAACATGATTCAATTCCTAGTACCAAAGGAATTATTTAAATATTATTTTTTTAAATAGATTAAATTTATTTATTCTTATTTTCTTTTTTCTTTTTTTATTATTTTATTAGGTAATTTTTATAATATTTTTCTTTTTTATCCACTATACATTGTAGGTATCTCAATTAAATAGATAAAGAAAATATTAGTGAAAAAATTGCTGATAAAATAGCTAAATAAGAATATGAAAAATTTAGAATAATTTAAACCAAAAAATATAAATCTGACATTGATGAATCCTTGAAAAAACTAAAAAACTTAAAAATTAATGATGAATAAAGAAACTTAATCTTATTTAAAAAAATAATTGTCTAAAAGTTCTCAAAAATTGAGAACTAAAGACAATTTCAAGAAGCTAAAAAGCTCCTTAAAACACAATCTCGTAGCAGAATCACTACAATAGTATATATAGTATGTGACTGATAATATATATAGTTTATTGTTTAAATTGGAGAAGATTAAATCTTTAAGATAAAAAAGACTAAAAACTTTTCACTGCCAGAACAATAGTAATTTAACGGAACCATAGTCCAATTAACATTGAAATGAATAGCAACAAGAAATAAGCAATTGCTTTAAAATATTCCTTCATGCAATCACCTCCTATCGTTTAAATAGAGGCAGATGAATTTATTGTTCAACTGCCAAGAGATTGTGTTTGACTTTTTTTGAATTCATAAATCTTCTCCATTAATATATTAGATTTATAAGATATAAACCTTTTTAATGGATATTTAAAAGCAATATTGCTCTTAAATAGAAAAATAAAGCTTTAATAAAAAAATTTATTTTGAAATGAAAAATTTACATGAAATAGTAAAATTGTAATTTGATATCAATAATTTTTCTAATAAACAAAATCAAATTTTTTTATTATATTTAAAAATTAATCTATAATAAAATGAAAATAAAATCTACAATATATAAAAAGTATATATTAAATATAAAAATCTTATAAAAACTAGTAAAAATCTAGAAAAAATCTAAAAAGACCTATGAACAATATATGATAAAAAAAATAAAAAATGTGCCGTTTTAAAACGGCAAATAAAAATTATTAAGATAAACTTAAGCTGGTTTATCCATTAATTTAGTTTTAGAAACAGTAGTACCTTTTCCACTGTGTGGAGTTCTTAAAACTGAATCGTTAGCTTTTTCAATTTCTCTTGCTTCAGTTGCTAATTTTGCAGCATTTGCAATTAATTCGTGAGCAGCAGCTACAATAGTTATGTACTGACTAGCATCTTGAACCATGAAACAACCTTTTGTATCAATACTAGCTACTTGACCAGCAGCTTCGTATGCAGCATAAGCTTTTGCTTTTGCATAAGGATTAGTGAAACCTGCAGCTTCAACAGCTTTTTCAGCAGTTAATATGATTTTTGGTAATTCTAATTCTTTACCAGCTTCAGCTGCTTCTATAAGAGCATCGATAGCATTTTGAACAACTCTGTAAGCACCAGTTAAAGCTAATACTTTAATAACATCTGCGTTGAAAGAAGCCATTTCAGTTGGATCTAAGAGTTCTCTTCTTGCTCCAATCATAGGGTCTCCTTTAACAATTATGTAACCTAAACCTTGTTCTTCCATTTCATCTTTCTTTCCAGCTCCTGGAGCATCGCCTATAATTACAGCAGGGATGTCATATCCAGATAAAAGTTCTCTTGCTTTAGCTGGTCCTGGTGCACCTGGGTTAGGACTTATAAATATAGCAAAATCCGGGTCAAATTCCTTAACTTTCGGAGTTACTTCTTCTACTTGTTCTGGATTCATTTTAGCTCCAGAACCGATAATTCTTACGTCTATGTTTGGTCTATCAGCACGTTCATCAAGTAATAAATCTAATACAGGTGAGGTACCAATATTACCGCTTTTAATTATTCCAATTTTGACAACCATTTTATCACCATTTTTTTATTTATTGTTTCTTAATAAGTACTTTATGCTTTAGCTTGGACCATTAAGTATATATATAAGTTTCTTGTAATTGAAGAAATTTAGTTATGAAAAGTTCAAAAACTTTTAAATAGAATAATAGTGAAGTATAGCTATAAAAAACAGATTGAGATAGTTTTTATTTAAAAAAAATCATTTTTGTTAATTTTCAGTGAAAATTATTAGGTCAAATTATTATCATTTTTGTATTAATTACTTACAATATTTTGATAATTATACAACTTCCATTTTTTTATAATATTTTATAATATTTTATAAGTTATATTTTTAGGCATGCCTAAATATTTATATACTATAACCAACAATACAAATAATTGTGAATAACCTAAAAAAAATTATTTCCTCTATATAAAATAAAGTCCGTAAATAGGTTTTTCATATTTTGGTACTCCTCTCAATAATATTATTCCAAAAAAATTATAACAGACATGTTTTACCATTATTGTTCTTCTATTAAAGATGAAAAAAAGGAATAATAATTGAGGGGATAATCCTCCTCTTTTTATTAAAAAATGTTCTTTATTAAAATTTAATCATCTAATATATAATCAGATAATTTATTATACATTAGAAAAATAATTATAAAAATAGAAGAATCTTGATATAGATAGCTATGAAATAGCTATCCTCAAGATCAGAAGAAGTTAAAAACATCTTCAATATACAAATACCGGGCAAAGTTCATCACTTTACTTATGAAATATTTAGTATTCCATAACATATATATTTTACTATCTACATAAAACAATTATATAATAGGGTGAACCCTTCTAATTAAGTAAAAGAATAGAAAACTTCTAACTACTTTTTAATGATAGAATAGTAGGTTTAAATGATTGAAATGCATAGTAAAAGGTATGCAATAATTTCAAAAATTTCAATCATATTATCACCTCCACTATTAAGTAGCAAGGTGAATAGTAAAATTCTCCTTACCCAGTATTTTTAAAATGTTATTCTTTTTTAAATTAGTAGAAGTTCACCCTAACAATAAATTAAGATTTAATAGTAAATAAATTTTTCTATAACTAATTTTAAAGGCAATATTACCTTTAATTAAGAAAATTATTTTGTTTTAATAAAATTGAAGCTATATTAAAAAATTATTTTGAAATACATAAATTTATCTCATATTAAAAAATTATTTTATATAGAAATTAAAATAATGAAAAAATGAAAACAGCTAAAATATTTTAATAAAAGAAAATAATGGAATATTAATAAATAAAAAATAGTGAATAAAAATATGAAATAAAAAATCATAAAAGTAAATCAAAGTTCATTAATATTCTTTGTAAAATTGTAAGCTAAATTAGGACAAGAACAAGCATGTAAATGAATATAATTAGCTAATGTATTACCAACTGACAATCCATCTTGTTTATTAATTATACCTCGACCTCTTTCAATATCAAAAGCAAAATTAGCACTATTTACATCTTTTTCATCTATACACAACTTTGTATAATGAAATTCATGACCTCTAAAAACTTCTCCTTTTTGTGAAATAAGATTATCTTCATTTGATTTAGCTATTACATAGCTAAGACCTTGAACTTTATCAGTCATTTGTGAAGGATATGGTAAAATATCACATGTTTTAAATCCATCAATAGATTTTGAAAGATATATAAGTCCTCCACATTCGCCATAGATAGGTTTATTATCATTGTGGAATTTTTTAATAGCTAATTTCATAGATTCATTAGCTTCAAGTTCTTTTGCAAAGATTTCAGGATAACCTCCTCCAATATAAAGTGCATCAACATCAGGAAGTTCTTCATCTTTAAAAGGACTAAAATAGGTTAATTTAGCATTATTGTCTTCTAAACTTTCAAAATTTTCAGTATAATAAAAATTAAATACTTCATCACGAGCTATTCCGATTCGTGTAGTTTTTTTGTTGTTTGTATTCCAAAGTTCAGTTTTTTTATTAATTTTGATCTTTGGAGATGATTTAGCTATTTCTTTTAAAGCATCTAAATCTATATATTCTTTTACAACTTTTGACCATTTATCTATATCATTAGCTATTCTTTCTTGTTCAAGAGCTGGAACTAAACCAAGATGTCTTTCTTTTACTTCCAAATCATCATCCCGAGGGATTGCCCCAATTACTTTTACATCAGAAAGTGTTTCAACAGCTTCTTTAGCTTTTAAATAGTGTCTTTTACCTTTTATTTTATTAAGAATTACTCCTTCAATTTTAACTTCAGTATCAAGAGCTTTAAACCCAAGAACAAGAGCTGCAGCACTTTTAACAAGACTTTTAGCATTCATGATTAAAATAACTGGAGCATCAAGTGCTTTAGCTACAGAAGCAGTACTCCCAATATCTCCTGTAGGACTTATACCTTCATAAAGACCCCTAACACCTTCAATAATTCCAATATCAGCTTTAGCTATTTTCATTCCACGATCAAAAGAAAGTTTAAGTTGATCTTCATTCATAAAAAAAGAATCAAGATTTCGTGGAGGGTTGTTTGTAGCTAACGAATGATATGAAGGATCTATATAATCTGGACCAATTTTAAAAGATTGTACATTCATTTCATTAGATAATGCTTTCATTATCCCTGTAGAAATAGTTGTTTTACCTACTGCACTTCCAGTTCCAGCTAATACAATTCTCATAGATATTAATTATATTTTTCATTATTTATATTTTTATTAAAAATATTTTAAAAAATATTTTATTATATAATTATAATTATAATCAATGCAAAATAGAAAAATAAAAAATAAGACAAAATAAAGATAAATAATATTACAATAAATACATTATTAAAATGTAAATTATAAAGGTTATTATTATAATAATTACAAAACTTATTATAATATAATATTTATTATAAAATAATCTATTTATTAATTTTATTTAATATAATTTATTATTATAATCTTATTATAATATTATATAGAATTATTATATAGATAATTTCAATAATAATATAAGAATATAAGGATATAAAGATATTCTAAATAATATACTAATATAGGAAATATCATATGAATCTCAAAAAGAATAATTTAAAGAGCAAAATAGAAAATATTGATATTTTCAATCCTTACGTACTTATTATTCTTATAATAGCTTTTATATTAATAGCTATACCTGCATTATACTTTTCTGATGAATTACCCAGTCCAACATTTCAAGTGTATTTATATATAATTCTTGGAATTTTATTTTTTATTTTAGGGGTTAATTTTCCAAAAATACTATCTAAATTTTCCAAAAGCTTTAAAAATAAGATAAAAACTTTAAAAAGTATAAATTTTGGAAAATCGCCTTCAATTCCTTCATTTGATTTTTCAAAATTTGAATCAGTCGAATATATTATATTGGCTATTGTTCTAATTGGGATAATTCTACAAATAATTAATTTTTTGTTCCTTGGAGGAATTCCTCTATTTAGTGGAATTTTAAAGGCAAAAGCAGCTACAAAAATTTGGTTATTCTCATATATATTTTTCATAATAGGAATAAACCTTTTACTTTCTAAATATAATAGAAAAATCTATTATTTACTTTTAATTATAGGGTTAGGAATGTTTTCATTAACTGGTTACCGAACTACTCCAATAGCTATTTTATTAAGCGTATTTATAACATTATATTATTCTAGAAATATGAAAATTAGATATCAAATAATGTTTACAGCTATTATAGCTATTTTATTGATTGTTGTTGGATTCATAGCAGTTCAAGCTATCCAATGGCAACATTGGAGACTAAACGCCATTGAATTAATTTCATATAGGGCAGGATTTACATTAAATATTTTAGATAGAGCTATTCCACTTGCTGGTTCAACACATGGAGATCTATTTTATTATACACTTACAGGATTTTTTAAATCAGTAGACCCCCGTGTTCTAGTTGGGGAAACTGTACTTGGAGAGAGTCATTCTATAACCTCTACAATATTTGGTCCAGCTATTTTAGACTTTGGAATGATAGGTATTGCCATACAAATGTTTTTGATTGGTTTTATCCTTAAACTACTTCATATGATTCAAAAACATTTAAAAGGAATAGCTACTGCATTTTATGGGATAATACTTGCACAAACAATTGTTTGGATTGAAACCGGGCCAACTGATCTTGTAGTCTGGTTATTCTACTTACTCGGAATCATAGTAATTGTTTATTATCTTTATAATATATCTAATAGTGATTTTGGAATTAATAATTATAATAATGATGGTGATTAATTGAAAAACATTACTATAGCCATTGCATGTGAAATAGCTCCTGGAAAAACTTTTATTCCAATAATACAAAAATTAAAAGAATTAGAAATAGAAGGAAAACTAAATTGGAGAAAAAGTAAAATAATTGGTTTAACTCATGGATCTGGAGCTTATGATTTAATAAGTCCATACTGTGATAAAACATATTCAATAGGTGAAGGCAGAGGCACTGGAAAAGTAAAAAGAAATAATATAGAGTTAGCTTATTTAATAGCTAAAGATACTATTAAAGCTTTATCTGCACTTAGTGGAAAAGGTATCGATTTATTAATCACTTGTGGAAATGCAGGAGATGTTAGAAAATCAATAATTGCGGCCAAAATACTTAGAATTCCTATAATTCATATTGAACAAGATATTTATAATCCCATTGAAACAATAGCTTATTCAAACTTAATTACTGTTCCTGAAGAAAAATATAAAAGTTTTTTAAAAGAAGTTTATTTGATAGGAAATAATGCGAATAATCTTAATAACGATAATAATATTGAAAATATTGAAAATACAGATAATATCAAAAATATCCACGGATATCCAATGGCAAGTTATGTAAATAAATTTGTAAATGATATGAACTTAACACCTCAAAAGGAAATCAAAACAAAATATGGTGTTTCTGAGTTTATTTTAGTAGTTTTAGGTGGAGATTTAAAGAATAATGATTTAGAGAGTTTAATAGCAGCTATTGAAAAAGCTAATTTCCCTACATTAATAGCGCCATATAGGTTTAAAAAAGAATTGATTGAAAACTTAGTAAGTTCATCTAAAGTTAAAGTTTTAGATGAATATGTTGAACTTTTAAGTCTTATGAAATCAGCTGAACTAATGATTTATGGTGCAGGAATGGGAATGACAATAGAAGCAGGAGTTTTAGAAGTTCCTTCAATAAAAATAGCTGGTTTCCATGAAAAACATGGAAGTGTTGATTTAGCTAATGAATTAGATATCCCAATTCTTGAAATTGATAAAATAGCTGATTTTTTAAGTGATTTTAATCATTCTAATAATCAATATAAACTCATTATTAACAAGCCTAATGGAAAAAAACTTCTTGAAAATAGTGAAATAGCTATTGAAAATATAGTTGAAATTATAAATAATTTTAACTTGAAAAATCCTCCAAAAAGCAGTGGTTACAAATCTATGAAAGCTATTTGGAATCAAAGAGCTAATTATAGATAAATATAAATAATTATAAATGATTATAAATAATTAATACAAGATAAATATACTAAATAAAATATATTTAATAACAAATCAATAGCTATATAAACCTATTTGATAATTTCCATCTAATTTTATAAAGGGTTCAGCTCTATCTACAACAACCCCTAATTTTTTTAGTTCTTCTAGCTTTTTAAATGGTTTTTTCTTTCTGATAGCCATGATTCTTTTAGCTGAAATTGTTCCAATTCCAGGGACTCGGATTAATTCATAAAATGGGGCCGAATTAATTTCTAATGGAAAAATATCTCGTTTTAATGCAGCTGAATATTTAGGATCTTCTATAAGAGATAAATGATTATTTTCTTCAAAAACAAGCTCATCTAAATCAAATTTATAAGTATTTAATAATGCATCGGCATTATATAACTTTGAAGTTCTATCTTTATTACATTCTTCTTTTCTTTCAAGATCAGTTCCTTCAACAGGAGAAAATGCACTAAAATAACTTCTAGATAGATCATATTTTTTATATAGTGATTTTATCCTAGATAATACTTCTAGATCTGTTTCATCATTTGCTCCAACAATCATTTGTGTTGTAGAGCTAGAGCACATGATTGAGTTTTTCTTTTTAGATATTGAATTTATCCAGCTAATTCTTTTTAAAATATCTTTATTATAATCTTTAGTGGATGAAATATCTGATAATCCATTTGGAGTTGCAGATTCAATATTTAAACTTACCCTATTAGCTAAAGACATAGCTCTTTTAATCGAATCCTTACTAGCACCAGGAATAACCTTAAAATGAATGTAATCATCATAACCATAGTTTTTTCTGAGTATGTTAACTACTTCAAGCATATTTTCCATAGTATTATCAATATTTTTTGCAATGCCTGAACTTAAAAATAAACCTTCTACATATCCATTACCATAATAATTAAGAAATGCCCTAGCTAACTCATCAGGACTCAATTCAAGCCTAGTGAAATTTCTTTTTGATTGATTTATACAGTATTTACAATCATTAACACATTTGTTTGTCATTAATGTTTTAAAAAGAGGAATTTTACATCCATCAGGCCCTGTTGCATTATAAATTCCAGGAAGATTGACATCAGATTTTTTATAATGATTTACATAATCACAAACATCAAATTGTGCAGAATCACTTAAAACTTGCATTTTTTTTAAAGTGTTCATTAATATTATATTATATTTTTATATAATATTAATTTTTGGGAGCAAATGAAAAGTAATATGTATTATTGGTTATAATCTAAAGTATTAAAATTTTAATCTATTTTATTCAATTTAATTAATAAATAAAGACTTTTAATTGATAATTAATAAAATTTAAGGAACAAAAGCTAATTAAAAATAAATTTAATTTAAAAGTATAACATGGAAATACCTATCCTTATCACTAGCCCAAGAATATTAAAAAATATAAATGTAGGACTATTTAATGAAAAATAAATCTCTTCTATAGAAGCTTTATTTTAAAAAATAAGCTCTAAAAAAAGTTTTTAAAGAAAATTAAAAGAAAACATTTATATAAGATTGAAATATAAATATGGAATGCAAACAAAAGACAATGATAATTTATTAATATTTTATAATATTTTATAATATTATATTAAAATATAATATACTAAATGAACAATATAAATTAGAATATAAAATAGAATATAAGATAGAAATTATCTATTATGATAAAAATTACATATAATTAAATAAAATTTATAATAAATAAAATAAATTCAATTGAAAATTAATAAAAATAATTAATATAATTAAAATATAATTAATTCTAAAAATATTTTTTATTATAAAAGTTTTAATATAAATAATAGCTCTTTTTTTAATAATTTTTTTTTAAGAATTTAAAGAATTTAAGATTTAAAAACTTTTAATAGTTTTAAAAGATTTAAAAAATTTAAAAAATTTAAAAATTTTAAAAGTTTTAATAGTTTTAGAATCTTCAACTTTTACAAAATAAATTTACACTAAATTTATGAAATATATTAATTAATTTAAAATAATGAATTTTTTATTGAGGCGGAACTTTTATGAAATATAAAAAGCCTATTTACTATATTATGGCTATATTTATCCTAATTTCAATAGCTACTTCTCCAGTTATTGCTGAAAATTTAAATATTAATCAAGTAGCTAATGAAAAATCAGCTAAACAAAATAATATAGTTGTAGTAAAGGCAGCTACATCTAATGAATCTATTAATGATACTAATTCTTTTAATGGTTCTAATACAGCTACAAATACTAATTCTACAATTAGTAATGATACAACTAATAAAACTAAATCTACAGTTGGTATTAATAGTGAAAATAATTCTAATAATCAAAATAATCCCACAAATGGAAAGATTAAACCTAAAAAATTAACTCAAGTCCAAATTTTAAAAGCTTCTATTTATATAAATAACTATGTCACTAAGTATAAAAAACTTCCAAATAAAGTTAATATTGGAGGATATAACTTTTCTATACCAGAATATACATATTTATTAAATAAACTTATTTATTACAAATACAACAAGAAAAATACTGATATTATAATAAAATATGATGTCAAAAATCCTAAAACCCCAATGGGGACAAAGATAAAAGGAAAACTTACAACTAAGCAATTTTATACTTATGCAAAAAACATAATAAAGTATATTGACAAAAACAATAGAGTTCCAAATTATGTTACAACTAAAATTGGAAAGATTCAATATCAAACTGCTGTTTATGGATTCAATAAGATATTATATTGGAGCCATTATCATAAAAACAAATTACCTAGTTCATTAACATTAAACATTGCAAAAAATAATAAGATCAATAAAGTAATTCCAACATATACAAAGCATCAAAATTTTAATATATTGCCTTCAGATAATAATGATAATAAAAATTTTACTATCATTAAAGCAAAATATTCTTGTGGTCCAACCGAAGTAAAATACAATCATGATTATTTAATAAGTACTGGAAAATGTAGTTGTGGAAAATATGGAGACTATTTATATCATTCTTCTAGTTTCAAAAACTATTGCCCATACTGTAAAAAATATGGATGTATGATTTATGAAGATGGTACTACATCTCCAGAAGGTATGTGGGTTTGTACTAAATGTGATGCTGATTTCTGTTTAGTATGTGGTAAAGAGCATATTATTAAAAATCCCAAATATTTAACAGCACATTAATTAAATAAATAGTTGTCACTACTTTAATCTAAATTTAATATAGTTTTTATATAGCTATTAATCTATTTTTTCAATTTTTACCTTTACTTTTTTTTAAATTGATAAATTTCTTTTTTAATTGAAATTAGATCTACATAAATTATTTTTGAATTTTTAAGTTTTTTAATATTTATAAATAAAAAAATATTTTAAAATTAATATCAAGGTTAATGAAAGCAAAAAATTACAATCAATTTATCAATTTTAAAAAAAAAGTAAGGATAAAAATAAAAATTATCCTTAAAAAATTTTATTTTATCTAATAATATTACAACTATTTACTATTATCCGAACAATAAATTTATATGTAAGTTAATACAATGTTAAATCTATAAATATTTCAAAATATTATACAAGTTAAAAAATTTTAACTTAAAACTTGATTATATTTAGCTATTTTAACTTAAAACTTAATACTGTCAGCCATTGCTTTGTATTAACATGGAAATATTTACTTTTTCTATCAAAATTTATTTGAAACATGATCTACAAGAAAGAGGGGGTTTAAAAATAAATAAAAATTATTCTACTAATTAATACTTTTTACTAAAAATTATTTCTATATTGTCCTATTATTAATAAGGACAAAATTATTAAAACAATAATTTTGTTCTGATTAATAAAAAGACCAAAAAAGATTTTATTAAATTATTCAATGAATTATAATAATAAATGAAAGCTTTTTTGATATTAATCAGGGTCTTTTTTAGAAAACCTATAATTCTATAAATAAAGATTAGATTAGTATACTATATTTATTAATCACTAAATAAAAGATACAAGTTTAAAAGTAATAGTTATTATTTTATAATAATTAATTATAATGATTAAATACACTATTTCTACTTTATCACATATTTATTTTAAAAATTAATTAACCGGGGGGTGAAAATTAATGCAAAATAAAAAAAGCGAAAAAAGAAGATATTCACACATTATAATTTTAATGAGCATTGCAATCTTATTATTTTGCAGTTTATCAGCTATAAATGCAGCTAATCAAACTATTAATTCTACAAGTACCGGGGGAATTGCACAAGGTATTGCAGATACTGAAGACAGAGGAACTCTGACTTTAAACCCAGGAACCTACAATAAAACAAATCAAGATACTAATATCTATATCAATAAAAATATAATAATCAAAGGAAATGGGTCTGCTGATAAGATTATAATAGATGCAAGAGGTCTCAGTAAAATATTCCTTATAAATGATGATTATAATATAACATTCATCAATATAACATTCATCAATGGACTTGCTAATTCTAATACTGTTGATGGTGGTGGTGCTATCCAGAGTGATGGTGGTAATCCCAACATAACAATTAAAAATTGTGTATTTTCTAACAATACTGGTTATACTGGTGGTGCAATTAGAGTATCAAATGGTCATGCCAATATTAATATAACAGACTCTAACTTCACTAATAATACTGCACGTCAATCTATATATGGTGCTGTTAGTGGTGGTGCTATTGATGGTTATTTTAATTTATCTGTGATTCGTTCTAATTTTATTAATAATACTGCTGAAGGTTTAGGTGGTGCAATCTTAGTAAGTAATGGTAATTTATATGCACTAGATTGTAATTTCACTAATAATAGTGCAATGTATGAGGGAGGCGCTATTCATATCTTTGCAAGTAATAATTCAATTATAAACGGATGTAATTTTACTGGTAACCGAGTTACTAACTTTACAGACAATATTAACAATCCTAATGGAGGAGGTGCTATCTACATTACAGGTAGTATTAATACAACCATAAGGAATTCTAATTTCACTGATAACACAGGTGATTTTGGTGGTGCTATCATAGATATGGGTAAAAATCTAACTATATCAAACTCTAGTTTCACTAACAACAATGCTGCAGCTAGAGGTGGTGCTATATTTACATATAGTACCAGCAGTAATTTAAGCATATCAAACTCTGACTTCACTAACAACAGTGCGAATATAGGTGGTGGAATCTATAACTATGGTATTAATCTAACCATAGCAAACTCTAACTTCACTGATAATAAAGCTCTTGATGGTGATGGTGGTGCTATCTATAATAATAAAGCGAATAATATGACTATAAAGAGTTCTAATTTCACAAATAATAATGCTACAGAATTTGGTGGTGCTATTTTTAATAGTGGTCTTGATATGAATATATCTAGTTCTAATTTCATCAATAATAAGATTCTAGATTATTATGGTGGTGCAATTTATAATACCGGCAATAATATGACTGTGACTGATTCTAAATTCAGTGAAAACAAAGCATATCTTGGTGGAGCTATCCATAATACAGGCAATAATACAGCTGTGTATGTTTCTAATTTCACTAATAACACAGGTGACTTTGGTGGTGCTATATCTAATACTGGTGCTAATATGATTGTATCAGCTAATTTCATAAACAATCAAGCGACTGTTTATAATGGTGGTGCTATCTACAATACTGGTTATAACATGACCATACGCGGTTCTAATTTCACTAAAAACAATGCAATAGCTCGTGGTGGCGGTATTTATAATACAGGCAATAATTTAAGTGTATCAGATTCCATATTCACTAATAATAGTGCAACTGACTATGGTGGTGCTATTTATAATACTGGTAATGATACAAAAATCACAGCTAATTTCAATAACAACAGTGCAGAAGTAGGTGGTGCTATAGTTAATACTGGTAATGGGATAAATGTGTCTGATTCTAACTTTATTAACAATAATGGAAGTTACGGAGGAAGTATCTATAATACCGGTACTAATGTAACTATAATTAGTTCTGAATTTACAAACAACAAAGCAGCTAATACTGGAGGATCTATCTATAACTCTGGCGATAATACAACTGTTTCTAGTTCTAGTTTTACTAATAACAGTGCAATTTATGCTGGAGGTATTTATAATGAAGGTAGTATGTTTGTAACTGGCAATACCATGAATAATAATACCGCAACAACATTAGGTAACGAAATATACAATGATGGAAGTATGGGAGTCTTAAATTTAACATACATAAATAATTCCACAATAAGAATTAACAACGATTCTACAATAAATATATACGCTACCTTAACTGATGACATGGGCAATACTATTACAGGCCAAAATATAAGTTTTTATATAAATGGAACATTAATTGGTTCTTTAGAATCAATTGAAGGGTATGCTAATTTAACATATACTTTTAATGGATTATCAAGTGGTTTATTAAGTGTTAATGGCTTTTATGAAGGTGCTGGAACTTATCCAATAAATATTAAAGAAGGTTTATTAGAAATTGGTAAAATAAGAATGAATTCTACTGTTAATGCTCCAAATGATAAAGTAGGGAAACCTATCATCATAACAGGTATTGCAAAAGATGAACATGGAAACCCATTAGCTAATACTCAACTTAATATCACCATTGAAGGAAATACTTACACAGTAACAACAAACAACCTAGGAGAATGGAACTTAACATACACTCCCACACACACAAACAACATCGAAATCCAAGCATCACACACAGGCAACGACACACACGAAGGATTCACAAGCATTGTAAATACAAAAGCTTTAAAAATAATAATGAATTCTACTGTTAATGCTCCAAATGATGAGGTAGGGAAACCTATTACCATTACAGGTATTGCAAAAGATGAATTTGGAAACCCATTAACTAATACTCAACTTAATATCACCATTGAAGGAAATACTTACATAGTAACAACAAACAACCTAGGAGAATGGAATTTAACGTATACTCCTACACACACAAACAATATCAAAATCCAAGCATCACACGCAGGTAACGACACACACGAAGGATTCATAAGCATCACAAATACAAAAGCTTATGAAACAAATAATAACGATGAAAACAATAACAACACTAACAATACAGAACCAAATGATAATAATTCAACTAGTGAAGAATCAAACAAGAAAAATCAAGTCAGTGCAAAATCAAACAGCAAAAACTTAATTAATACAAAAAATCAAAAAACAGGTGCTCCAATAGCAATTATATTAATTGTATTATTAGCTATATTCGGATCTGTTTATAGAAAAAAATAATATAACCTAATTCAAGGGCATTTGTGCCCTTTTTTATTTATTTTTATTTATTCTTTATTTATTTTTTAAAATTAAAATCTATTTTATTTAAACAAATTAATAGTTGATATATCAATTATTTTAATGATATTTATAATAAGAAAATAATATTATACTGAAAAAATAGCATGATAAAAAAAATAGTATAATAAAATAATATAAATAAAATTATTATAAATATTAAAACGAATTTTAAAAATTTAATCAAATTTAATCAAATTTTCAGGTTTATCAAATATTACTTCTAGACCACACATACTTGGCACATAATTAGCTGCCTTTGCAGAATTTACACCAATTATTTCATATCCCATATCTTCGATTGGAGCTACTACCATACAAGTATCACAGACTATATGGCCACCTGCAGATTCAATGATTTGTGTATATCCCATTCTATCAGCAGCAGCTTTGACATTTATAGAAGTACATACCCAAAGTTCATTCTTAATTTTTTTGTTTTCTACAATATTAGCTATATCTTTAATTTCTTCAAGTGATGCATGAGGACATCCTAAACATACAAGATCTGCTTCATTTTTAGAGGAATTTGTTAATTTTTCAGAAGTTTCTTTAATATCATTATTTGTAATTGTGACTTTATTATTGTTTTTAATTAAATCTTCTTTTCCAGCTAAATTAAATTCAGGAGTTTCATTTTCAATATGATATAAAGCTACAGCTCCAGAAGAAGCTAAAGCAGCGCCAAGAGATTTTAATTCTGTGTTTGTTGATTTATTTTTTAGTATAAAGTAAGGAATTCCATCTCCAACTTCATTACCTATCATGTAACCAAGGGCACCATATCCAATATCTGAAATTTCTTCCTCAACTTCAACTAATAAATTAGCTTTTCTATTTTCATCTAAATGATAACCATACATAGCAGTTTTACCACAGATAGCTGCAGCTAATGCACCAGGACCACCCTCACGGTTAGTTCTTGCACCAATAACTGAATTTACATAAGCAACAGCAGAAGATTCAGACCATGCCACATGGTCCTTAAATCTAGGGACATTTCCAACAAGATAAGGAGTACAAGTACAAGTTTCTGAAATTCCAAGAGACCCATATGCATCAACAATATCATTTTGTTTTTTTGCAAATAATGGAGGAAATCCTAGTTTTTCCCATTTATCAAGATCGGTCCCTGCAGGATTAAGAGTAGAAGGAACTTTGGCAGTTGTTTTTTTAGCTTTAACTTCTTTATCATTAGCTAAATCTTCAAGATATTCAAGACCTGCATCACCAATAGTTTTATAGGAAACACCAGATATTTGAGCAGAAGTAATATCAACAAGTTTTTCTGCACCATAAATATCTCCTAATGCAACAATTATTTCCATACTCTTTCTTACAGTATCTCCATATTCACCTTGATACATTTTTTCTTCTTCATTGTTTAAATACATTTTAATCCTCTTAATATCTTGAATTATTAATTTTAATAAATAAAATGACCTAAATTTATTATTCTAAATTTATTTTTATAAATTATTTTTATATAATATATTTATAAAATATTTTAATAAAATATATTTTTTGAAATTTTTTATATAAATAATTTATAATTATAGTTAAAATTTAAAGATTAGGTTTATAGTGATTTTTTAGCTAATTACTATTTATTATTAATATATAAATTATATGTTAAATTATATGTAAATTCAAGTAATTAAATATCATGAAAATTATATAAAAATTGAATAAAATAATCTGAAATAAGTATGAAATAAAAATAAAAAGTAAAAATAAAAAGTGAGAATAAAAAGTGACAATGATAAATAATTTAATTAATTATTAAGCTGATGTTCAACCATATCATTAACTAAATTCAAAAAATTGTCCATTTCTTTATAAGGAATCATAGCTCCAGCAGCAATGTCGTGTCCTCCACCTTGACCTCCAAAACTTAATGAACTGTCATGAAGGGCTTTTCCAAGGTCAACACCTTTATTTACCAAGTCTCTTGTTGTTCTTCCAGAGACTTTAACATCATTATGCATTCTAGCCATTGAAAGAATAGGTTTATCAGATTTAAGAAGTTTTGAAGCCATAGCTACACCTGAAATTGTACCCATTACACTTTTTAAAACTTTATCTTCACTGTAAATATATTGGATAAAATCCATTTGATTAGAACCTTCTCTTTTAATCCATTCCATTCCTTTAGTTAGCTGATCCCTATATTTTTTTTGGAGATTTAAAGCTGCATCAAGCGCTTCTGATCTTTCACCAAGAACAATAGATAATCCTAATCCGGTTTTTTTGTTTTTTCCACATGCATCAAGTATATATGAATATTCCTCAAGATCCCTGAGTACAGGATTCTCTTTAGGAATACTATAAACATCTCCAAAAATTTCAGGATTTAATTTTATAAGCTCATCTTTTAAAATGTCTTTTTCCTCATTTTCAAGATCTGTGAATTTTATTCCATAAGATATTCCTATTTTTTCCAAAAATCCCATAGATCCTTCTAAATCCCCTGTAAGTCCTGGAAGAGCTGGATTTAAAGTATAAGCTAATGATTTATACATTGGTTCTTGAGACTTGGAAACTACTTTTAAGTCTTCATGAATCTCAAGAGATCCAAATTCTTTCGCATCCTCTACAATTAATTCATTAACACCAGAAAAACCATCTTGACACTGCATATCTCCAAATGCACCAACAAGAGCTAAAGGAGCAAGATGTTTCTTATTGTTTTCTCCTTCTCCTAATTCTCTAATTGATAAATAAGAAGAACCTGCACCACTGAGATCTTTACTTCCATCAATTCCAAAAGCATGAGGATTTACATGGATAACATGATCTTCTGGGTCAATATCATCTACTTGATGGTGATCTGCAATAATAGCATCAGATTTGAATCTGTTTATAAGCTTTAAACATGCACTTCCCATATCTGAAAATATGAATAGTTCATATTTCTCCCTAGAAAGTTCTTTTACAATTTCTGGCCTTAAACGTGAAAGAATTGTGGTGTGAAATTGACCACCTTCTTCCTTAATAGCATTAGCTATAATCCCTGCAGCTGAAAGTCCATCAGCATCATTATGAGAAATTATCCTTATAACATGATCTTCTTTGATGTGTTTAGATATCACATCACAGGCAACATTAGCCCTATTTAACAAGGAGTGCTGCTTCTTGTGGGTCATATCTCCATCCTTCAGGTAATTCTCCTTCTCCTACATAATATTTACCAAGACGTCTGATTCTTGATTCAATTATGGTTAATCCTCTTTTAGTGTGTAAATCTTTTGGATTCTCTCTTAAGTGATCTCTAATATTTACAGCACGTTTAATCAAGTTCATTATATCTTCAGGATATTCTTGAGCTTGTTCATTCCTTTTTAAGATAGCTGTAATTTTTTCACCAGTAACAGCTTTTACACTAGGAACACCATATTGATCTCTTAAAACAATTCCTATTTCACTTGGAGATTTTCCTTCTTTAGTAAATTTCAATATAAATTCTTCGATTTCTTCATTTGAATAAGTAACCCATTCTGGTTTAGCCATTATATTACCTCTTTTATTTTCTTCTTTGATAATTTATTTTACAAATTATTTTTATAAAATATTTTTATAAACTGTTTTTATAAATTATTTTTATAAATTGTTTTTAATTATTTTATAAATTATATTACAAATTATTTTTTTATATTATTATATCTGAAATATAATTATAAAGTTCATTATTAGAGCTTAAAATTAGATTATCTAATTATATAAACATCAAACAATTATATAAATCTAAATATTGTTAATAATTTGATTTAACAATACAATTAAATAATTTATCAATGATTATCTATTTATTATCTTCTATAGTTTTATACCAATTAACAAATAGCTCTAATGAATTTCTTCGATGAGAAAACTGATTTTTTTCATTTGTAGTTAGTTCACCAAAGGTTTTATCCTTTTCTGGAACATAAAATATTGGATCAAAAGCAAATCCTTCATTACCTTTTTCTTCAAACGCAATACTACCTGACACTTTGCCTAAAAAAATCTTGGGCTCGATATTGGGGGCACAATACCCAATGACCGACCTGAATTCAGCATAACGGTCTTCAGTATTTTTTATATTATTCATAAGCTTTAATATTCCTTGATTTCCAATAGTATCTTGAACATATGATGAATATGTTCCAGGAAACCAACTAAGAGCTTTGATGAATAAACCAGCATCTTCAACAATCACAGATTTATTTAATTTTTGAGCAGCATATTCTGCACCAGCTTTAGCTACATCCTCAAGAGTTCCTTGAGGTTCTGTGTAACCTAAGTCAATATGCTCTAATTCAATATTGAATTTTTCAAAAATATTTTCTGCTTCTTCTACTTTATGATTGTTACCAGTAATAAATGTTATCATATACTAAAATTTTAACTTCAAATTTTATATATTTTTATGTTTATAATTTTTAAATTTTTTAAATTTATTATATTATATTGACATAATGAAATATTTAAATATATAATTATATAAATTAAATTATATGTCAAATTGCAAAAATGATAGTTGTCTTGAACAATATGAAAATTTAAATTTAGATGAGTTAATAAGTGAAATCCCTTCAGATGATGATTTATATGATATGGGGGAAATGATTAAAGCTATCTCTGATCCATTAAGATTAAAAATATTATATTTATTAAGAAATGGTGAATTATGTGCTTGTCATATTGATTCTGCTTTAAATAAGCCTCAATCAACAATTTCCCACCATTTAAATGTTTTAAAAAAAGCTGAGTTTTTAAAGTGGAAAAAAGAAGGAAAATGGACTCATTATAGTTTGTCTGATGAAAAAATAATCGAATATATAGAAAAACTAATTAAGATAGGAGAATAGCTATCATGGTCGATGAAAGTACTATGGGCTGTTGTTGTGAACAAACTGAAGAAGATAATCCATATGAAAAAGATATAAGTTCTTGTTGCTGTGATTATGAAGTAACTGATGATTCTAAAGTAGAAAATCCAAAAAGTCCAAAAAAAGAAATAGACTTAGAAACTCTTAACAAGGTCAAAGAGATGAGTAAAAGTTTAGATATAGGAATTATAGCTTTTGGAAAAATACCTAAAGAAGAAATGAAAGAAAATAAAAAGCTAAAATATTCAAATGCTATTGTTTTCACTATGAAAATTGGGAAAAAAATTATAAATGAACCTCCTAGTGTATTCGCCCAAGAATTGAATGATTTAGTTTATGATAAATTTGGAAAAAGTTTATATATTCTTTCTGATTATCTTAGAGAAAATGGCTTTGAAACTCAAGTTGCACATCCTCATCAAAATTTATTAGACCTTGGAAAACTAGGAGAAACATCTGGAATTGGAACAGTAGGCAGAAGTCACTTATTAATCACTCCAGAATTTGGGCCTTGTCAAAAAATAGGAGCAATACTAACATCAATTGAAAACCTAACAATTTCAAAAGAAAACACATATAAATGGATTAATAATTATTGTAAAAGATGTGGAAAATGTATTAAGGCCTGTCCTGAAGATGCACTACAAAAAGAATATATGGATGAAAATAAGGCAAATTTTATTGAATCCAAATGTTTAGGATGTAATCAAGGATGTACATATTGTATTGAAGAATGCCCTTTTTACAAAGATGGATATAGCTATGTGAAAGAGAAACATGACAAATTAGAAGCTAAATTAAATGGAAAAAGGAAATTATAATACAAATTCTATGGCATAATATTTCAATAGTTCATGTCATTTTTTATGAACCTGTATATTAATTATAAAAAATATTTAGCAGATAAAATACTTCAAACAATACTAAAAAATAGAACTATTTCAAGTGCATAAGCATAATTTAATCATATATTTGACAAAATTAATATGTTTTTATTTATATAATAATAACATGAAAAATAAAACCTCCTATTATAACAAAGAAATTGAAACAATGGATAGAGGAGATCTTGATTCTTTAATTGATGAAAAAGTTAAATATACTGTTAAATATGCTTATGAAAACTCAAAATTTTATAAAAAATGGTTTGAAAAAAATAAAATAGATATTAATTCAATCCAATCCCATGAAGATTTGAAAGCGCTTCCAATAATCTCTGGAGATACCATTAAAAAAAATCAACCTCCTATAAATAATTATTTCTCATTTAAATCTGCAGATGATAAAGATATAATCACTATTCATGAAACAAGCGGAACAAGTGGGAATCCTAAATCTTTTTTTTTAACTAAAGATGATTGGGGGAAATATATTCAAAAGTATGCTCGAACCTACAAATCTCAAGGATTTAAGAAAGGAGACTCATTAATTGTATGTGCTGCATATGGAATGAATATTGGTGCAGATTCCATGAGTTTAGCTGCAAAAAAACTGAATATTACTACAATTCCAGAAGGTAAATGTACTTTCCCAGTGCGAATTATAGAAAACTATAAACCAACTAGTATTGTAGGAAGTATCTTTAAATTTTTAAGACTAGCTAAGAGAATGAAAGAAAATGGATTAAATCCAGAAGAATCTAGTATTAAAAGGTTAATTGCGGGAGGAGAAAGTTTTTCAGAAGAATCTAGAAAATATATTGAAGAATTATGGGGAGTAGATGTGTTTAATACATATGGAAGTACTGAAGGAACAATGTGTGGAGAATGTAGCGAAAAAAATGGAATTCATGTTCCAGAAGATTTAATTCATTTAGATATTTACAACACTGACATAGAAGAAGATCCTAATATGCGAATAGAAAATGAAATAGTTAAAACTTCTAATTCCTATTCAAGTCACCCTAATAGTTGTTTTTTAAAAGATGGTAAAGAAGGAAAAATAATATTAACTACTTTACTTAATAAAGGTGAAAAAGCTGGAACTTTACTTATAAATTATGACACTGATGATTCAAGTTCTGTTATAACTAGAGAAAAATGTGCATGTGGGAGAACACATATGAAAATTAATAATCCAGTTAGAAATACAGAAACAGCTAATTTATTCGGAATATCCATTAATAGAGTAGATATAGAAGCAGGAGTATTTCAAAAAGAGAATATGGAATACTTAACTGGAGAATATGAATCATTCATATATGGAGATGAAATTCAAAATACATTGCGTATTTCATTAGAATGTAAGGACCTTGAAAACACTGATAAATCACTTATTGAAAATAACTTTTTAAAATCTTTTTTAGAAAATAAAAAAAGTTTAAAAGAAAAATATTATAGTTATTATGAAAATGAACTAGAAATATTATTTAATTTCTGTGAAAAAGGCGAACTTGAATTTTATAAGGTTAAAGGTAGGCCAAAAAGAGTTATTGATCGTAGGTGATACTAAAATTACTGTAAATCAATGAGAAACATATCTTCCCCTTGATTCAATTTCATTAATCTTTTTAACTATTTTATCCTTATCAATATTATCATTATCATAGCTACTAACATATCCATCTAAAACCAAATTGAAAATATTATTAGCTATTTTATAATCAATACTTTGTAATGATTTTTTAAAAACAAGCAAATCAACACATTTATCTTCAATAAGATTAGAATACTTTCCTAAACCAAAATCAATGAAAATAACTTTATCATCACTAATCATTATATTAGACCCTGTTATATCCCCATGAATAATGTCATTTTTATGAATTAACCCTATATTACGACCAATAGCTATAGATAGGTTCTTTTGATCATCTATAGATAGTTTTCCTAAAATATCTTTAGCTAATTCACCATTAATTTTTTCCATAGCTATTGATTTTTCATTTAAATCAACATCATACAAAATAGGAGAAACGACACCAGCTCGTTTTGCATCTGAAAGTAGCTTAGCTTCTTTTTTAGTCCTCGATTTTCTCAATTTATCATCAATTTCTTTTATCCGGTAAACTTTTGGGATTCTTTTTTTGACAATTGATTCTTCATCTATCCACTTACCAAACAATATATCGGCTTCAGCTCCCTTAGCTAAAATATCATTAGGAAGATTTATCCTAGAGTTTGATTGTTTTACCCATGGAACATCTACTTCATCAGTTCTAAATCTTTGGATGACTTCAGTATTTTCGATTTTATCAGGACCATAGCTATCATTCATCAGTATTCCAAGCCAAGCTATCATAGCTCCATTATCACCACAGTACTCCATCTTTGGCATATAAAACTTAGCAAAATGGCTTATGGCCATATCATCAAGCATTTCTCTTAGCCTCTTATTTGCAGCTACACCACCACATAATAAAACTTCATCTTTTTTTGTGTGGGAAAGAGCCCTTTCAGTTACTTCAACTAGCATAGAAAAAGCTGTTTCTTGGAAACTATAACAAATATCTTCAATAGCTATTCCTTCCTTGAACTTACGAATAGCTGCACTCATGAGACCTGAAAAAGAAAGATCCATTCCTTTAACAGTATAGGGCAATTTTACATAACTGCCCATTTTAGCTAATTTCTCTACAACTGGCCCTCCAGGATGTCCAAGACCAGTTTCTCTTCCAAATTGATCCAATGCATTACCAATGGCTATATCCAAAGTTTCACCAAATACTCTGTATCTTCCATATTCATAAGCTATTATCTGGCTATTCCCACCACTAACATACATTGAAACAGGATCAATAGCTCCAGTATCGAGTTTTCCAATTTCAATATGTCCAATGCAATGATTAACACCAATGATAGGTTTTTTTATTGAAAGAGCTAATGTTCTAGCTGCAGTAGCTGTTGTCCTTAGACCAGGGCCAAGACCAGGACCTTTAGAAAAAGAAACTAGATCAATGTCAGATAATGTAATATTAGCTTCATTACATGCTTGAAGAATTAGTTGAGGAATCCATTTAGCATGATGTTCAGCAGCTTCTCTTGGATGAATTCCACCTTCCTTTGGAAATAGCTGATTTCCCACATTAGCTAGAATATTTCCATCACTATCAACTATTCCAACTCCAGTTTTTTCAGCTGTTCCTTCAATTCCTAAACAAATCATTTTAATCAGTTAAAATAAAATTATATTGTGCATAATTATTTATTTAAATATATTGTATATGTCTTGAAATATATTGTATATCTATTGTATAAAATTTTTTTAATATTTAATTAATAATTTTAAATATTTTATAATATTTTATAAAAATTTATAAAAGTTTTATATATTAATTAAAATATTTTTAATATATAATTTAATTTTCTATTATACTAAATATATTAATTTATAATTTTTTTATATATTAAATCTTTTTTATCTATAAATTTATTATAACTATTTTATCATGAATAAAATTCATCATATAACAAGTAATTATCATAAATAATGTAAATTACCATTAGATGTAGATATTAAATAATATGTCTAAAAAATATATAAATTTAAAATAAATATAAAAAATAATATTAGAAGGAATTTAAAAACAATTTCCTTCATTAAAAATAATTTTTAGCTTAATTTTATTTTCTTCTAATACTAAGACCTAAAATAGACAATAATATTAAAAGTATAGCTACTATTGGAACTCCTGTTTTTTTCATATTTGCTTCAACAACTAAATAATTATTATTCCTATTATTATCATTACCTTTTTTAATGTAACTATTTTTATCAAAATCTTGATCTTTAGATTTATCCGGAGGATTATTTTCTTTATGATTAGAACCATTACCATTACCGGAATTACTTCCATTAGATCCAGAACCATTACCTTTATTAGATCCATTATTACTATTATTACTATTATTATTTGAACCGGGATTAGTACCATTGTTCAATGTTTTTTCTTTAACTAAAAAATTAAATGAATCCATTGAATTATTAAAATTATCTCCAGATATATCGATAGATAAAATACCTTGACCTTTTTGAGTAAATTCGCCTGTAAATTCCATCATAGCTCTTGCAGTAGAAACCAAATCACCAATATACCAGATACCAGTAATATCATCATAATAACCCTGAGATACAATTATGTCATTTTTATTAATATTAAACCAAGCTGGTAAGTTTATTTTGACATTGACATTATAAACATGATTCGGACCATTGTTAATTACATTAATAACTCCTTTAATAGTATCATTAACAAAATATTCAGTTTGATTTAAGGTTAAATTACCTCCTACCTCAGATGTAGAAGTAATTCTTAACATACCATTTAAAATATTAATATTGTTTCCAGATCCCAAATAAAGACCATTAACAAGGGCATTTTCAGTGTTTAAATTCACAAAATAAGTTAATTCAGCAGCCCCTTCAATAAAAATAGAATATCCAACACTTAAGCCATCGATTAAAAATGATACAGTTTGACCAGTGACAGGATTACCCATATCATCAGTTAAAGTCGCATATAAAGTTATTTGAGAATTATTGTTAACAATAATATTAGAATTATTAAGATATTTTAAGTTTAAAATACCCATATTACCATTATTATAAATTTCATTACCTAAATCATTAGCAATATTAGAAAACATAGTATTAGCAGAAACAATCAAATAATTTCCATTAGAATTGTAAATACCCCCACCATAGTTAGCTAAATTACTTATAAAATTAGATCTAGTAATTTTTGCATCTCCTGCATTGTAGAAAGCCCCTCCATAATTAGCTTTGTTTTGTGAAAAATCAGAATTATTAATAATTACATTATTATTCGCATTATTGTAGATAGCACCACCATAATTAGTAGCAGAATTATTAATAAATCTAGAACCACTGACTAATACTCTATTAGAATAAATTCTTAAAGCACCTGCATAGTTATTAGCAGAATTATTAATAAAAATACAATAAATTAAGGATCCATCAGGTGCACTAGCAAAATCTACTGCACCAGCTACATTAGCTGAATTATTAATGAAAATAGAGTTAGTTATATTACTATACATTGCATTAAAAGAAACTGCTCCACCAGAACCGACAGCTATATTATTTTCAAATTTAGAATTATTAATTTGTGCTCTATCAGACCCACCAATATAGATAGCACCACCAGAAGCTACAATAGCAGAATTATTAGTGAAATTAGTGCCTTCAATAGTAAGATTAATCCAGTTTTGATCATAAATAGCACCACCCCATTCAGCAATGTTATTTGTGAATATAGAGTTAATAATTGTTACATTAGTATGATATCGATTATTAGGGTTCATTCCAGTATTATCATTATAAATAGCACCACCACGACCAGTAGTAGCTACATTATTAACAAAATTAGAATCAATGATTGTTAGAGTAGTACCATAATTAGAGATAGCACCCCCCCCCCCTGATAAGCTGCATTGTTACTAAATGTACAATTTATCAAAGTTAAATTTCCAGTATTGAAAATAGCACCACCATTTTCAGATGATCCGGCATATCCATTATATAAAGTCAGATTAATTAGAGTTACTGAGTTTATAATATAGAATATTCTTCCTTGTTTTCTAGCATCTATTATTGTATTTTTAGAATCTTTTCCAACAATTGTTAGATTTTTATTATATACATATATATCTGTTACATTATTTGTATAGACTCCAGCATCAAGAACTATCCTATCTCCACTGTTAGATTGATTAACAGTTCTATTTAAACCACCTGAAGTAGAGTTACTAATATTAATATCAGCTCCATCAACTGCTGAAAAAGCAACAAAAATTAGAGTTAATAAGATTATGAGAAATATAACTTTATTAAACACTAAAGATTGAGCTGATAAATTCCTTATTTTTTTCATTTTTCATTCCTTCCTTTCATTAATTCATTATTAATTCATTATTAATTAAGATAAAAATCACACAGTAGAGTAAATTACTCATGATATTATCAAAAATTAGATTTAAGTTAAGATTGGTTGAGATTAGTGTATATTAGTGTGAATTATATATAATTAAAAATTATATTAATTAAAAAATTAAAAAATTTGAAAATACTCTCTCAAAATAGAAATACTAGTAAAAAATCTATATATTCATGAATATCTAAAATGCAGATTTAAAAAAACCTGATTCAAATCATGAAATATCTTCAAATTCTTCGCATTTTGATTAATATATTAACATATGAATAACTGTATGAATAATTGAATAAAATCAATAACATCGAATTATTACATATATCACTTTATATTATCTAGTTGCCATATATATTTTATCAAAACCGAACATTCAATAAACCGAATAGGCATTCAACGATAATGTTTAATTTATATAACAAACTAAATCAGAGACAGTAAATCTGATAAAATCTTCTAAAAATTATTTATATAATATAAATAAAGTATAAACAAAAATATATCAATATTTATAACTAAAAAAGAATATTAAACCAAAAAATAACATTAAACTTTAAAAAAAGCTTTTATAATCGCTTTTTACATAAACATTTAAATAGTGGAAAATTAATATAACAATTTTATGATAAACAAGAAACAAAAGATAATTGATGTGACATTTGCTTTATCATTAAAAAAAGGGTTTGATAATGTATCTATGAAACAAATCCAAGAAGAATCTGGACTAGCTTCAGGATCAATATATTATCATTTTAAAAATAAAAGAGAAATCTTAGAACACATAATAAATATATATATCATAGATGGTTTTTATGAATTAGAAAAATATTTGCAAAATTTTGATGGGTCTTTTATTGAAAAGATAAGATTTATCATGAAATATAAAACAAATGATTATGGTAAAAAAGAATCTTATTACCCACATATTTCAGTATTGGCTGAATTTGATTATAAAGACTATTACACCTTCATTATAAGTACTACTCATCATCATAGAGAAACAAAGGATAAAATCAATGAATTAAATAATAAGCTATATGATCTTTACTATAAATTAATCCAAGAAGCTATTAAAAAAAATGAAATAAGAGAGGATATTGAGATTGAAACACTCGTGATATATATCCAAAGTGCTTTAAAAGGATATGTATACTTATGGATTTATCAATCGCGAGATTCATTAGACAAAATTATAGATACTAACTTAAAATTGATTTGGGAAGCTATTAAACCACGATAATTTAATAAAAATTATGAAAAATTGTAGAAAAAATTATAAGAAAAAAAAATAATATATTTGAAAAAATAAGGAAAAAATAATAATTCCTCCACAATAAAAAAATAATATTATAAAAATATTATAAATAATATTAATAAATTATTAATATTATCTATTTTTATATTCTTTTTAAACCTCTTTTAGTCTTAACAACACGATTATTCTTATAAGAAACCTCATCCATAGACCTCTTAGGATTCAAAACAAAATACTCCCCAATACAAAACCTATGACCATCCCTATCAGGATAATAAGAAACAACAAAAGACTTCCTCATACCAGCACCAATAGAACCCACACGAACAGACTTACTCCTAATATTAACAAACTTA
>NZ_JAHLZE010000010.1 GCF_020148105.1 Methanobrevibacter sp. TMH8 | reverse complement strand
GGTATGTTTGCTCAAGGTATTATTTTCTCTGCATTACCAGAAACTCAGGCTATTTATGGTTTCTTAATAGCTATTTTACTCATGGTATTCGGTGGAATTTTAGGTTAGATGGAGGTCAATTAAATGAGCTCTGGGACAGAAAAGATTGTTTCTAATATAAAATCTGAAGCTCAGACTAAAGCTGATAGTATCCTCCAAGAAGCTGAGATTAAAGTTAATTCCATTATTGAAGATGCGAATAAACAAGCAGAACTTGAAAAAACTAAAATATTAGATGATGCAAAAAAGCAATCTGATATGAGGTATCAGCAGATAATATCTGAAGCTAAGATGAATTCTAGAAGAATGGAATTAGAGGCAAGAGAAGAAGTAATAGAAGCAGCTTTTGAAAAAGCAAGCCAAGAATTAAAGGATATATCTTCTTCCACTAGCACTGAATATTCAAATGCTTTAATTGAAATGATTAAAGAAGCTGCTATTGAAATTGGTGGAGGAGATTTAATTATTCAGGTTAAAGATGAAGATAAGTCTAAAATCAATAATATCGATGAGATAACTAATGAAATCAAATCTGCAACAGGTAAAGATACTAAATTAGAAATTGGTGAATCTATTGAAACAATTGGTGGGACTATAATTAAAACCAAAAATGGCGAAATCGAAGTTAACAATACTATAGAAGCTAGAATGATAAGATATAAAAAGGCTTTAAGGTCTGAAGTTGCTAAGATTTTATTTAATTAGGAGAGAGAAATATGGCTGATGAAATTACTACATTGATAACACAAGTTGGCTTAACACCAGAGTCATTTATTGTACTTGCAATCCTTGCAGTTATTGTTGTAGGTGCAATCATTGTTATCATTGCAAGCAGACCAGTTTTGGATATTTATCCTTATCTCAATCCTTCTGCAAGAGTAAGAGCTAGAAAAGGAAGATTATTTGATGAAAAACAACTTTCTGAAATAATTGAAGCTAATGATGTTGATGAGGTTATAAATTATCTTAGAGGGTTCCCTGATTATGCTACTCATTTAGATAATTATTCTCTTGAAAAAGCTCTAGACATTGAACTTGCAGAAACTTATAATTTACTTTCAAGAATAGCCCCTAAAGACATTCGAGATTCTTTTAAAGCACTAGCTAAAAAATCAGATATTAACAATATTAAAAGTTTACTTGCAGCTAAAGAAATGAAGTTGGATAAAAATACTATATTAAGTTTTTTAATTCCTTCTGGATCTCTTTATAGTCAAATTGAACAATTAGCTGATGCTAATACTGTAACTGATGTTGTTACTGGTTTGGATGGTACTGAATATGCTAGTATTCTTGAAGATGCTCTTCCTCAATATGAGGAATCTCAAATGGTTTTACCATTAGAATCTGCATTAGATAAATATTATCTTGAAAATCTTTTAAATTCTTCTGGAATACCTTCTGATGGAAACTCTCAGATTCTTTATTCATATATTGGCGATCAAGTTGATGTAGCTAATCTTAAATTAATTATCAGGGCAAAGGCTGATGGTTTATCTTATGATGAAACTTCACAATATATGATTAAAAATGGTTTTCAGATAAGAGAATGGAAACTAAAAGATTTAATGGAATCTGAAGATGTTGCAGGAGTTATTTCAAGTTTAGATGGTACTGATTATTCTACAATTCTTTCAGAAGCTCTTTCTAAATATAATGAAACTGGTTCAGTTTCTGTTTTTGAAAAAGCTTTAGATGAATATCTTATTAGTCGTGCTAAATCTTTATCTTTAAAAAAGCCATTAGGTATTGGTCCTATTATAGGATTTTTAAGTCAAAAAGAGAGAGAAATCAAAAACTTGAAAATTATTGCAAGGGCTAAACGAGAAGTTAATTTTCCAGTATCTGAAATTCAGGAGATGTTAGTATGAAATCCTCTGTAGCAATAATTGGAGATCTTGATACTGTTACTGGTTTTCAACTTGGTGGAGTAAAGGAGAGTAAAATTGTAGAAACAAATGAAGATGCAAAAAATGCATTGGATGAATTAATTAATGATGAAATTTCAATTATAATTATCACAGAAAAAATAGCTGATAATATTAGGAAATACATAGATAAAAAAATTGGCTCTGATGTATTGCCAATGATTATTGAAATACCAGATAAATCTGGCCCATCTGATATGGGTAGTGACCCTATGGGTGAACTTATCAAAAGAGTTATTGGGGTAGAGATGGTTAAATGATTACTGAAGGAAATATTATTAAAATTGCAGGACCTGTTATCATCGCAGATGGGATGAGAGGGACTCAAATGCATGAAATGGTTAAGGTAGGTAACGACAAGCTCATTGGAGAAATTATTGAGCTTGAAGGCGATACTGCAACCATTCAGGTTTATGAAGAAACAGCTGGGCTAAGACCTGGTGAGAAGATAGAAAGTACTGGTGGACCATTATCTGTAGAACTTGGACCTGGTATTATGGGTTCAATTTTTGATGGAATCCAAAGACCGCTTGAAGTTATTAAAGCTAAAACTGGTGACTTTATTGAAAGAGGTGTAGATGTACCATCTATTGATAAAGAGAAAAAATGGACTTTTAAACCAATAGCTAAAGTAGGGGATAAAGTAAAAGGTGGAGACATTCTTGGTGAAGTTCAAGAAACTTCTGCAGTTCTTCAAAAAATTTTACTTCCTCCAACTATTGAAGGTACAGTAAAAAGTATTGTTTCAAGTGGAGAATTTACAGTAAAAGAAGATATTGCTGAAATTGAAACTGAAGATGGAATTAAAAAAGTTCAAATGCTTCAAAAATGGCCAGTTAGAAAAGGTCGACCTTATAAAGAAAAACTTGATCCAGATGTGCCTCTTGTTACAGGTCAAAGAGTATTAGATACTTTCTTCCCTGTAGCTAAAGGTGGTACAGCAGCTATTCCTGGACCATTTGGTGCAGGTAAAACTGTTACTCAACAACAATTAGCTAAATGGGCAGATGCCGACATTGTTGTATATGTTGGTTGTGGAGAACGTGGAAACGAAATGACTGAAGTACTTTTAGAGTTCCCAGAACTTGAAGATCCAAAAACTGGAAATCCTTTGATGGATAGAACAGTTCTTATAGCTAACACTTCTAACATGCCAGTTGCAGCTCGTGAAGCTTGTGTATATACTGGAATTACAATCGCAGAATACTTCCGTGATCAAGGTTATGATGTAGCTCTTATGGCAGATTCAACATCTCGTTGGGCAGAAGCTATGAGGGAAATTTCTGGAAGACTTGAAGAGATGCCTGGTGAAGAAGGTTACCCTGCATATCTTGCTTCAAGACTTGCTCAGTTCTATGAAAGAGCTGGAAGAGTCAACACAATTGGAAGTGAAAGTAAAGTTTCATCTGTCTCTGTTGTTGGAGCAGTTTCACCTCCTGGTGGAGATTTATCTGAACCTGTTACACAAAATACATTACGTATTTGTAAAGTATTTTGGGCATTAGATGCATCCCTTGCAGACAAACGTCATTTCCCTTCAATTGATTGGTTACAAAGCTATTCCTTGTATGTAGATAGTGTACAAGAATGGTGGAAGGAAAGTGTAGGTGGAGATTGGAGATCTCTTCGTGATGAAGCTATGGTTTTATTACAAAAAGAATCTGAACTTCAGGAAATTGTACAACTCGTTGGTCCTGATGCACTTCCAGATAGTGAACAAGTTACATTAGAAACTACTCGTATGTTAAGAGAAGATTTCTTACAACAAAATGCATATCATGAAGTTGATACCTATTGTTCACCTTCAAAACAATTTGAACTTTTAAACACTATTGTTTCCTTCCAAAGAGAAGCTAATAAAGCTTTAGAAAGAGGAGCATCATCAAAAGATCTTATTGGACTCGATGTTAAAGAGGAAATTGGTAGATTGAAATTTGTTTCTGAAGAAGAATTCCCTGCAAAGGTGAAATCTGTTCAAGAGGAAATTGTTAAACAATGTGGTGAGGTGTAAAGAATGAATACTAATATTAAAACAAGAGAATACACCACAGTTACTGAGGTTGCTGGTCCTTTAATGATTGTTGAAGGAGTAGAAGGTGTTGCTTACAATGAGATAGTAGAAATTGAAACACCTACTGGAGAAAACAGAAGAGGGCAAGTTCTTGAAGTCAAAAAAGATGTTGCTGTTATTCAGGTTTTCGAAGGAACTAGTGATTTAAATACTAAAAATACTAAGACTAGATTTACTGGAGAAACAGCTAAAATCGGTGTTTCTTTAGATATGATGGGTCGTATATTTGATGGTACTGGTAAACCTATCGATGGTGGTCCAGAAATTATACCTGAAAAAGAATTGGATATTAATGGTAACCCAATGAATCCATCTGCTCGTGAATTCCCAGCAGAATTTATTCAAACTGGTATTTCCACTATTGATGGAATGAATACACTTGTTAGAGGCCAAAAATTACCTATTTTCTCAGGATCTGGTTTACCTCACAATGACTTAGCTGCACAGATTGCAAGACAAGCTAAGGTAGTAGGAGAAGAAACTGAATTTGCAGTTATATTTGCTGCTATGGGTATTACTCACGAAGAAGCTAACTTCTTTATGAAAGATTTCGAGAGAACTGGAGCTTTAGAACGTGTTACAGTATTCATGAACTTAGCAGACGACCCTGCTATTGAGAGAATTCTTACTCCTAAGATGGCTCTTACTACTGCAGAATATTTAGCATTTGAGCATAATATGCATGTATTAGTTATTTTAACTGATTTAACTAACTATTGTGAAGCTTTAAGAGAAATTTCTGCTGCTCGTGATGAAGTACCTGGAAGAAGAGGTTATCCTGGTTACATGTATACTGATTTAGCTGGTTTATACGAACGTGCAGGTCGTATTGCCGGTAAAGAAGGTTCTATTACTCAGATGCCTATTTTAGTCATGCCTCAAGATGATATTACTCACCCAATTCCAGATTTAACTGGGTATATTACTGAAGGGCAAATTGTACTTAGTCGTGAACTTCATAGGAAAGGTATTTATCCTCCAGTAGATGTACTTCCATCATTATCTCGTTTAATGAGTGGGGGTATTGGAGAAGAAAGGACTCGTGAAGATCATAGTGGAGTTTCTGATCAACTTTACTCTGCATATGCAGAGGGTCGTGATTTAAGAGATTTAGTAGCTGTTGTTGGTGAAGAAGCTCTTACAGAAAGAGATCAAAAGTTCTTACAGTTTGCTGATGCATTTGAAGAAGAATTTATCACTCAAGCTAAAGATGAAGACAGGACTATTAAAGAAACTCTCGATCTTGGTTGGAAATTATTAAGTTTATTACCTAAATCTGAGCTTAAAAGGGTTAAGGAAGAGCACATTCCTATATATCTTCCAGAAAACTAATATTGAACTTATCTGTTCAATATTATCATAATCCTTATTAATCTTATTTATAATCCTGGGTTAGGAGGATAAAATGGCACAAGAAACAATGGAAGGGATTAACCCTACTCGAATGGAGTTATTAAAACTCAAAGATAGAGAAAAACTTGCTGTTAAAGGTCATAGTTTACTTAAAGAAAAACGTGATGCTTTAATTAAAGAGTTTTTTGATATTTTAGATAGGGTTAAAGGATCTCGTGGAAAAGTTGAAGAAACTCTTAAAAGTGCTTTTGAGGATTTAACTGCTGCTCAAGTTGTTATGGGTGATTCAGCAGTTCAAAAATCTGCTTTATCTGTTAAAGAATCTATTGATGTTGATATTGAGTCAAGGAGTATTATGGGTGTTGTTGTACCTGTAATGGATTCTAAAATGGAAAAAAGAACTTTGGTTGATAGAGGTTACAGTTTTGCAGACACTTCTGTAAGATTAGATGAAGCAGCTAAAAAATTTGAAGAATCTCTTGCTTTAATAATTGAGCTTGGAGAAATTGAAAAGACTATCTATCTTTTAGCAGCTGAAATTGAATCTACAAAACGCCGTGTTAATGCTTTAGAGCATATTATGATTCCAAAATTGCAAAATACTGTTAAATCTATTGAAATGAGACTTCAAGAAATGGAAAGAGAAAATTTTGTTCGATTGAAGATGATTAAATCTACAATTGAAGCAGAAGAATAGAGTTGGGGATTAAAATGGTTAGAATCTTAAATCCCATAGGGGAGTTTAAAAGAGAAACCGAACACTCTGATGCTGGAAAGATGGATTTAAAATTAGGAAATATTCCTGTTTTATCAAAAACTATCATAGCTGATGAAGATGTAGATCTTAAGGAAGGAAAATCAATTTCAATCAAAATTAAGGAAATTGAGATTCCTGCTAATCACATTGGGTCTATTGGTGCGTATGCATCAAATAGATATGGTCATGCAATAGCTGTTGGTTCAGAAACACATATTCCATTAACTATGGAAAAAACTGTTAATAGAGCAGCTTTTGTTGTTATAGCTGATGGTAAAATTGAAAAAGGAGATCTTTTAGGATTTTTATCTTTACTTCCAGTTGAAGTAGTTAATAAATTAGTGTGATAAGCTAATTTATTTTTATTTATTATCCTCTATTTTTTTTTATTTTAATGAATATATTTTTGTAAATTATTTTTAGTTTATTTTTATAACATTTTCAAATCATTTTTATATTATGATAATTTTTTAGTAGATTTATAGATTTATAGATTTAACAGATTTTAATAGATATATAGATATAATATATAATAGAATTTAAATAGGATTACAAATAATATTATCTATACTAATTATTTTTATAATATTATTCTTGTTATTATTAAAAGTTAATAAAGTGTAAATATGAGAAGAGACCCTTTTGAACAATATTTTAAAGATCCTGATAAAAGAGCTAAACTATATTTGATTTCAGTTGCATCTATGGTTATCACTACATTTTTATTGACTATTGGAACTATTATTTTTATTTTATTATTGCTTGGTATAATTTAATTTTTTTCATTGACATATCAATGGTATGAATAAATATTTTTATTTACATCAAAGATAGCTTTTTTCAATTTGTTTTTGGTATTTTTGATATTCTTATCATAGCTAATAATGGTGGATAATGGTTGGTCTTTTTCAATAATCACTCCATTATAAGGAATATCATAAACATTATCAATAAATAAATCTCCTACTTTTATTCTTTCTTTAGTATAAATAATTTTTTTCATTGAATAACCGTTTGTATTCGGGATATTGATTAATTCTCCATCATATGCTTTGATATGAGCATCTAATAAGTTGATTCCTAATACTTTTTCTACACATTCATATGTTCCTTGAAATCTGGGATTTGCTTCAATGATATAAATTTCTTCATTTTTGTTTTTGTCATTTTTTATTATCATATCTACTCCATTTGAGCCAACTAAGCTGAATTTAGATATTATTTTTTCTGAAATGTCCTTAATTTCTTTATCATTAATTTCATTTGCACTATTTGTGTTAGATTTGAGAATATTAGTATATGGAACGATGTTTCCAGAATATTTAAAATTATTTTCCCCAAAATTTGATTCAGTCAACATTTTGCTGTTTATTATATTTTGAGCTTGTTTTTTTGTAGATAATACCGAAGAACTAATATTATCTCCCTCAATAAATTCTTGAAATAAAAATGTTTCCCCTTCATATTCAGAAAAGTAATTTTCAAAATAGCTATCATTAAAATAATGCTTTTTAGTATAATCTAGATACTTGACACCATAACCTCCAGATCCTTGAAGAGGTTTTGTAATAAATGAAGTATCACTATGTTGATTTAATATATCAACTATCTCATCTATATGATCATAGTCTATTTTATATGTTTTAGGTACTAAAAAATCATTTCTTATTTTTTTGTAAAATTTATACTTGTTCTCTACGGTATCTACATCGTGATTTCCAATAATCTTTTTTCTGAATTTTTTATAATTTCCTTTGAATATATTAGGGGATATGCCTGATAATATGATTTTGTCTACTTCTTCCATAAATTCTAATGATAATTCTAATAATTTTTCTGGATTATAATCTTCTTCAAAAATTCCACAAGATTTTCCAGGTATTTGCTTTAGAACATGTTTTTCTTTATAAATTCTTTTAGAATCAGCAGTAAAAAAGTAACTTGTAGAATATGTACAAAAATTCAGTTTAGAAGCAGAATTCAAGAGTGATCGAGTGTTTATTCCAATTATAAGTAATTTTTCCATGATATACACTCAAATTAAGTTTATTATTCATATAAAAAATATATTTAAATCAGCTGTATAGTAATATAATATATTATATAATCATATTTCATGATTAATTAAAGATATGATTATTAATAATATATAATCTGATTATATAATTAACTACTTATTATTATAATAAGTGAATAATATATAGTTAATTCTTTACTAATAATACTATAATACTTATAATACTAATAATAATTAACTTAAAAATTATACTATATTTTTATATCAATTATAATTACTTATTAAAATCATGCTATATTTGTTATATATCAAATATTATAATTAATTATTATATTTTATATATTATATTTATTATTTAATAAAATACCATTTATTATTAAAAATATTGTAGATATTCTTTAATAATTTTTTTAAAAGAAAAATAAGATTAATAGTCCCGAGCGGAGTCGAACCGCCGTCTCCGGGTCCAAAGCCTAGAAGGATTACCACTACCCTACGGGACTATATATTTAAACTGCAACTTATTAAAATTACAGCATTTTTAATTTACTTTAAAGTTATATATAAATGTATTGATTTGAAAATGAAATATTCATATTTTTATTAGATTTTTATTAGATTTTTATTAATTTTTTATCAGTTTTTATCAGTCTGTATTAGTCTGTATTAGTCTGTATTAGCTGTTATTAATCTAAAACAATGCCATTTTTTATAATTCTCTTGATTGGAACCATAAACATTTATTTTCCCATCTACAATCTTTACACACTATTTTAACTTTTTTTAAACTAGAAAATGCTTTATTAACAGCTAAAATACATTCTTCAATAGTATACTCGGTATTTTTTTTTAGTTTAGTTTCATTTAAAACTTTTTGATCCATTTTAACAATTTTTTCATTATTAGTTTTTATCTTTTCAATGTTTTCTTTAGTTTGTTTTAGATTCTCTAATTCTCCTGAACATTGATTATTTTTCAATTTTGGACAACAAACACATAAATCATCTGGATAATCAGTTAATATAATCACATTATTGTAATTATTTATATTAGTATTATTGTTGTCTATATTATCCTTATTATCCTTATCCCTATTATTTGCATTATATATATTATCAATATTTAATTGATGAAAAATATTATCCATATTTTTTTTGAATTTTTCATCATAACCATATCCTTGATATCCTTGTAAGCAAAGAAGATGATGTCCTCTTAGATATATTAGGTTATTTTTTGGAGATTTCTTCATGATAATTCCTTCAAATTCGTTCATATCTATGAATATTTTATTAAATATAATATAAGATATTAATTTATAATAAGATAATAAATATAATGTTTTATAATAGTTTAATAAGATTATAATTTTATAATAAACTGTTAAATTGTATTAATAAATTTAACAATAACTTATTAATATATTTATTATTATCTAATATAATAAATAATAGTTAAAAATAGTTTATATAATAAATGATTTTGGATAAAATAAATAAAAATAATAAAAACATTTAAAAAATAAAAAGAGAAAAGTTTATTTTGGTAGTGCAGCTTTTGAAATTGCTGCTGCTCCTGCGATTTTAACTAAATCTCCGAATATAAATGGAATAAGTCCCATCATAAGTAATGTTATAATATCTGGAAATGCACCAGTAGCAAAATAAGTCCAAATTGCTAATCCAATTAATCCTGGAATGTATATGCCTCCAAAATTAGCTATTAACATTATACTAGCCATTTTTCTGAATTTTCTACTTTTAGAGTATTTTTCTGAAAAGTGTCCAATAATTGCAGCTGCAAATATAAATCCTATAAAATATCCACAAGTTGAACCTAAGAAGATTCCTAGCCCGCTTGTCATTTCACCATACCAAGCTATTCCTAAAATTCCTCCAACGATGTAAATCACTTGACTTAAAACTCCAAACCGTTTTCCAAGGAACAATCCAGAAAGTAAAACTCCCATGGTTTGTCCTGTTATTGGAACTGGTGTCCAAGGTAATGGTAAAACAATTTGAGCTAATAAACCTGTAAAACAAGCCATTAAAAAGGCCATTGCCACTTTTTCAATATTACTAGCATTTTGAATCTTATCAAATATATTTTCCCTCATATAATAGTAATGATCAATATTAATGTTCATAGTTATCCTCCATTAATTTTACTTAATTTTACAGCATATCTTAATTGATTAAAATATTATAAATATCTTTCGGTATTTTTGATATGAGATAATTGTATATTACTATATTACTCATTGTAGTGTTTAATTATAATATTTATTTCATTAATTATTATGAAAAATTTATATTTGTATTTATATTTGTTAATTAATAAGATTATAATATTATAAAATTAGTTAACTTATTATTCTTTCTCTGAATCAGAATTGGAATGATTCTTAGCGATTTTTTTACCATAATAAATAGCTGTTATCAATCCAATAATACTTGGTAAAATATAAGAGCTTAATCTTTCTATTGCACTTGCAGCTAACACATAGTCTGCTGTTATTCCAACAGGGACGAATAAAGCTATCATGATAATTTCTGTAATTCCAAGAGATCCTGGTAGTAATGGTAAAAATGAAAGTAAAATAGCTATTGTGAAAATAGTAATAAATGGTGCAATTGGAGGAGTAACTCCAATAGCTATAAATGAGAGATAAGAATTAAATAAATCTAAGCCCCATGTAATCAATGCAAGGAAAGCTCCTACAAAAAACAATTTGTTTTCTACAATCATCTTAAAACTTGAATTAAAATTATCAATGTAGTAAGTAGCTTTTTCTTTTATATCACCTAAATCATATATTTTTTTAGTGATTCTCTCTACAAGTGGTAAAACCCAATCTAATACCTTAAAAACTATTTTTTCAGATACATTTTTGTTTATACCTGCATATATTACAAGAGAAAACACAAATATTGTGATTAATATTAGTAGTATTAATATAGTCTTTGGTATGATATTTAAATGCCAAGATATTAGTGCTACTACAGCTACAAGGGACATCAATAAAAATGGAAGTAGTTCAAACACTCTATCTGCCATAGTTGAAGCAAATCCAATTTCAAATGGAGTATCATTATATTCTTGTAGAACATAAGCTCTTAATGGTTCTCCTCCTATTGATCCAGGACTTATATTATTTCCAAATATACTTGTCATAAGAATTCCTAGAACATTTAAAAAACGAGGAGACTGATCCATTTTATCAAGTATAATTTTCCATCTAAGTGCCCAAAATAAATAAACAAATGTTTGTATAATAAAAGTTAATCCAAGTATCCAAAGATTTGTTCTTTTTAATGCATTTATAACATCATTAATCCCTGCTAATATTAATATTGTAAAAACTATTCCAAAAACAATTATAAAAGAAATAATTATGGTTTTTTTATTCTCTTTTATCATTGAATAAATATCTTGACCGTCTTCGTTATCTTTATTATTTTTATTATCCTTATTATTCTCAATATCTTTATCCTTATCATCTTCATTAGTAATATAGGTATTAAAATTTTTTTTTTCTTTTTCAGAGCTCATTGAAATCCTCGTTTATTATTTTAACCCTACAATTTCAGATAAAGATTTACCTTTCTCAATTTCAGAAAGAATATTTGTTTCATTAATTTTTATTTCTAAAGTTTTTATCATTACTTCACAAAATAGCTCTTGTGGAATATGTACAACTCCGCTTTTATCTGCAAAAATAAAATCTCCTGGTTTAATTATCAAATCCTCATCTTTTCCAATTTTAAGAGGGATATTGACACTACCTAAACCAGCTGCAGTTCCTGCATTTGGGGTTGTTTTACTTGCAAATACTGGATATTCAAATTCACTAACAAAATCAATATCTCTGGTAGCTCCTATAATAACAGTCCCAGCTAATTCTTTTTCTTGAGAACAACTTGAAGTTAACTCCCCCCAAATCGCAGAAATTGGTCCAATAGTTTTTATTACTAATATATTTCCTTTTTTAGCTTCATCAATTCCAAGTAATGAGGTTCCCCAGTCATCAGAGGATGTTTTAACAGTTACTACTCTCCCGTAAGCAGTTTTTTTATTTATAGATTTCACACCTTCAATAACTCCACTTCTTTTAGCTATTTTAGATAAAGCATCAGAAATTTGGCATGAAGAAGTATTATCTAAAAGATTTTTAAGATTTTTATAAGCTATTTCTTTATCAATAGTAAATTTAGAATCTGTTGGTGAATTTATTAAATTTAAATTTTCAATTTCAAAATCTGCTTTACAAACACTTAATTCTCCAATTTTAGACATTTTTTTATTTTTTAAATGTTTTTTATAAGAAATTTCTTTCAATAAAGATTTTGCAGATAATTTTGATTTTTCCATTTTTAACACCAACTAAATTTTTTTATGTAAGTCTAATTATAAGTGAGTTCTTTTTGTTTTGTAAAAATCTATTGATTTATTGATTTTATTATTTAATTTTGATTTTATTATTTATTGGTTATTTTATTATTTAATTTTGATTTTATTATTTATTTTCATTTATTTCAATGATTTGTACTTTTTATATTAAATTTTATATATTTTTATTATAATTTTAGTTTTAATAATTAATATAATTTGTTTCAATATTCTTTATAATTTTAAAATATTTTTCAATGATTTTTATAACACATTTATCTATAAAAGACATGAAAAATATTAACAATTTATATATAATAAGCAACTTATTTTCTGACTTAAAGTTTTTAATATAAACTTTCTTATAATTTTTCACAATCTATTTTTCGCGAGATTTAAATATACAATTTTATATACTAGAAAATACAAAATAAGATTACGATACTTTCATAATCATTACATGCTCAAATGAGCTTTATATTTATTAATTAATTATCAACATATAATCCATTCAGTAATAAGAATGATAACTTAATAATGGTTAAAATAAAGTTATGTTATAAAAAAGATGAGTAAAAACCATATTTCACGTATATAAGATTAAATAACTTGTGGTACATTTATTAATAATTAATCAAGTATTTAATTTAAAATTGTATAGATGATAATCTTATTATTGAAAATAAACATAAAATAAAGGTAATAAATTTAAATAAAATAGGAACTTAAATAGGAGTCAACTATTATTATATATTTGTAAAATAATTTGTAAATTTATATTGTTATTGAAATATATTAGAAAAATGTATTATTATAATCATTATATAATCTAACTATATTTTTTATAAAAGTTGTAATTTAATATAATTGATAAATAATAATTTGATAAATAATGATACAATAATACTCTAAAAAATAATAATCTATAAATTTTCATAACTACATATTTCATTGATAATATTATATCAAAAAATTTTAATAAAAATGTATAACAATAGCAATAACCTAGGATTGTTCATTTTAAAGCTCTTTTTTTGCATCATGATTGTAATTACATAGTGTATCTATAAATTAGATTTATGAATTAGTTTTATAAATTAATTTTATAAATTAATTTTATGAATTTGGTTAGATACATTGGTGATTTTATCAAATTTACAAGTATAATTTATGCAATATTATTGCTATCTGTGGATAGTATGTAAGTAGTATATTTATTTGTAGATATACAGCTTATATTCACATTTCATTATTCATAGATAATTAAATTATCCCTGCAAGTACATTAAGTATCTATTTAATGGAGGCTTAACATGGGAAAAGGAATTGAAGAATTAACTACAACAAAATATCTTATTCACGCACAGATTAATGCAAATGGAATCGTTGAAAAGCCCGATGTTGTTGGAGCTGTTTTTGGTCAAACCGAAGGCCTTTTAAGTAATGATTTGGATTTAAGAGAACTCCAAAAAACTGGAAGAATTGGAAGAATCAAGGTAATAATTCACTCTAATGGAGGAAGAGCTAAAGGAGAAATCGTAATTCCTTCAAGTTTAGATAGGATTGAGACTGCCATTCTCGCAGCATCTCTTGAAACAATTAATAGGGTTGGACCTTGTGAAGCTCATATTAAAACCATTAAGGTTGAAGACGTTCGAGCTGTTAAACGAGAACAAGTTGTTAACCGTGCAAAAGAAATTTATAAAGGCATGATGGAGAAAGTAACTCCTGAAAGCATGAAAATGATTGAAGAAGTTAAGGAAGCCATGAGAATTCATGAAATATCTGAATATGGAGATGAAAAACTTCCTGCAGGACCTAGTATTCACACTTCTGATGCTATTATAGTAGTAGAAGGAAGGTCTGATGTTCTTAATCTATTGAAATATGGTATTAAAAATACTGTAGCTGTTGAAGGAGTAAATGTTCCTCACACTGTTGCTGATCTTACAAAAAATAAAACTGTTACAGCTTTTTTTGATGGGGATCGTGGTGGAGAACTAATATTGAAAGAACTTATGCAAGTTGGAGATGTAGATTATATAACAAGGGCTCCAAAAGGTAAAGAAGTTGAAGAACTTGAAAAAGACGAAGTCATGATAGCACTTCGTGATAAAGTTCCTATAGAACAATATTTTGCAAATTCAAAACCTAAAGTTCAACCACCAAAAGTTGAGGATAAAGTAACTTTAATGAGAAATGTACTCAAAGATTTAGAAGGTTCTGGAAGTGCTGAGATTTTAGATGATGCATTAAATACTTTAAATGAAGTTAAAGTTGAAAATCTATATGATGAACTTAAAAATGCAAATAAAGATGCATATGCTGTCATTTTTGATGGTGTAGTAAGTCAAAGATTGGTAGATGTTTCTGCTTCTAAAGGAATCAAAAATTTAGTGGCTTTCAAAGCAAGTGAAATTGTTAAAAGGCCTGAAAAACTTAGAATTATAACTATTAGTTAATATCTATTAGCTAATATTCTAATTTTATTATTTTTTTATTTTATTTATTTTTTGAGCTTTACTCATAATTTTTTTTATATTGTATTTTTTGTTTTTGTGTTTTTTATATAATTGTGTTGGTTTTTTATTACATTTTTATATTTTTAATTGGAAAATATTTGTTACAAAATCGTAATATTTATATATTAGTTTGTTAATACAATTTATTAGTAAAAAAAACATTACTAAATTGTTATTATGTTAAATATTGGATTTCAGCTATTGATTATTGTTTTCATTATTTAATATGATTTAATTATGTGTTTTTCTTACTTCGTTTAATTTAAGTTAAACGAAGTAAATTTAAGAAAAAATATCATGATTTAGAAAAATAGGGGAGTATTTTCTTTATAAAAAAATAAATTATATGAAAAATATTAAATATTTAATAAATTTTATAGCTATTAGAATATTTTGTTATGAACTGTAAACTGATATTATATTAATTTTATTAGAAAAATAATGATTTACTTCGTTTAACTTAAATATAACGAAGTAAATTTTTGATTAGGTAGTTATTATACAATTTTAGGGAGATTTTTCAAAAACGATATTGTTTTAATAGATATATGTTTCAGATTTTTTAGTAATTATAACATTATTTATTTCATTTACTATTAATTTACTATTTATGTTTCTATGTCTTTTTTCTGGGATATGACTTTCTAATTATTTATAATTCTAAAATTAATAATCTTTGAAGTTACTCAGAGGATTAATATACTATGAATACCAAATATTAAAATGAAAATTATTTTTAATAATTTAGTAATTACTTAATAATTAATTAATAATTACTAGTAAATAAGTAAATTTTTAGCTTATTATGGATATATAGTTCAAGGGATTCAAAATGTCTGATTCTAAAATAACTTATCCTTTTTGGTCATTGGAAGTTAATACTGCTTTAGATGAAGTTAATTCTTCACTTTCAGGGTTAAGTTCAGAGGAAGCATTGAATAGAATTGATGAATTTGGTCTCAATACTCTTGAAACTGGTAAAAAAACACAATCTAAGGTTATATTATTTTTAACACAATTTAAAAATCCAATCACACTAATTTTATTGTTTGCAGCTATACTTTCATTTTTTTTACAAGATTCAACAAACGCTATTATTATTCTTATTATAATTTTATTTTCCACAATTTTAGGTTTTTGGCAAGAAAAAACAGCAGGCGATGCAGTAAATGAGCTATTGAATTTAATACAAGTTAAATCTACTGTACTTAGGGATGGAAAAGAAGAAACAGTCTTTGTTGAAAATATAGTTCCTGGAGATGTTGTTTTTCTAAGTGCTGGAGATATTATTCCTGCGGATAGTTTAATTATTGAAGAAGACGAGCTATTTGTTGATGAAGCTGCTTTTACTGGGGAAACATTCCCTGTTGAGAAAAAAACTTGTGTTTTAAACAAAGATACTTCTATTAATAAAAGAAAAAACTCTGTTTTTATGGGGTCTCATGTTATTAGTGGAACAGCTAAAATTTTAATCATGCTAACTGGAGAAAATACGGAATTTGGTCATATTAGTAAAAATTTAAAATCTAAAGTACCATTAACTGATTTTGAGATTGGTGTTAAAAAATTCGGTAATCTACTTATGGAAGTTACTGTGGTTATGGTAATATTCCTCTTTGGTGTTAATGCTATTTTGGGTAAACCTCTTTTCGATTCTTTACTTTTCACACTTGCTATAGCTGTTGGCTTAACTCCACAATTACTTCCAGCTATCATCAGTGTCAATCTTTCTAAAGGTGCAAAAAACATGGCTAGTAAAGATGTAATTGTGAAGCGCCTTAATTCTATTGAGAATTTTGGAAATATGACTGTCATGTGTTCTGATAAAACTGGAACCTTAACTGAAGGAAAGGTAAAAGTAAATAATACAATAGATTATTTAGGTAATGAAAGTAAAAAAGTAATGGAGTTAGCTAAAATTAATTCAACATTACAACAAGGTTTTATAAATCCAATTGATCAAGCAATTAGCTCTATAGAACTTGAAGGATTTAAAGAATATGATCGTGTTGATGAGATTCCTTACGATTTTATTAGAAAACGACTTAGTCTTTTAGTAAAGCCTAAAGATAGTAATAAAAATGACAAAAACACTCGTTTGGTTACAAAAGGAGCGGTTTTGGAAATATTAAAAATTTGTAGTGATGTTATTGATAATGAGGGAAATATTTTTCCCATATCTACAAAAATTGATAAAATAAAAAAAATTTATGAAGATTTAAGTTCCCAAGGATATAGAACATTGGCTGTTTCTTATAAAGATTTTGAGAATGTTTCTGTTGTTACTAGGGATGATGAGTCAGGAATGATATTTGCAGGTTTTATTTCTCTTTTTGATCCTCCGAAAGAAGGCATAATTGAAACAATACGGGATATTGAAGATCTTAAAATAGATCTTAAAGTTATTACTGGAGATAATGCTTTGATAGCTAAAAATATGGCTAAACAAGTTGGTATGGGAGATGCAGAAGTTCTTACTGGGGATCAGATCCATAAGATGGGTGATGTTGCTTTTGCTCATAATGTATCTAAAATTGATGTTTTCGCTGAAATAGAACCTAATCAAAAAGAAAGAATAATACTAGCTTTAAAAAAGTCTGGGAAGGTTGTTGGTTATATGGGTGATGGTATTAATGATATATCAGCTATTCATGCAGCGGATGTTGGTTTGTCAGTTAATACTGCAGTAGATGTAGCTAAAGAATCGGCAGATATTGTTTTATTGAATAAAAATTTAGAAGTTCTTATTGAAGGTGTAAAAGAAGGAAGGAGAACCTTTGCTAATACTCAGAAATATATATTTATGGCTACTAGTGCTAATTTTGGAAATATGTTTAGTATGGCTGGAGCGTCTATGTTTTTACCATTTCTTCCATTATTACCAAAACAAGTATTACTTACAAACTTAATGACTGATATGCCTTCTATGACGATTCCTTCGGATAATGTTGATGAAGAATGGATAAATAGTCCTCATGGTTGGAATTTAAGTTTTATAAAAAGATTCATGATAACTTTTGGAGTTCTAAGTTCGATTTTTGATTATGTTACTTTTGCTATACTTTTGTTACTTTTCAAGGCATCTGAAGTTGAATTTCAGACAGGTTGGTTTATGGAATCTGTAGTATCAGCTACGTTGATTGTATTGGTAATACGTACTCAAAGGTCATTTTTAAAAAGTAAACCTAGTAAATATTTAGCTATTGCTTCTATTGCTGTAGCTTTATTTATAATGATATTGCCTTTTCTTCCTTTTGCATCAGTATTAGGATTTAGGCCATTACCATTAATATTTTACCCAGTTTTATTAAGTATTGTTGTCTTATATATATTGTTTGCGGAATTAACTAAAAAATGGTTTTATAAGCATTTGGGACAATTTAAGTAAATTATATAAAATATAAAAACTTTTATTTTTCGGAATTAGGTATTTAAATAAAATATATTAACTAGTTAAAACAAATATAATAAAAGTAATTGTTTTTCATTGTTTTTCTAATATATATAATAATTTCGAATTAATGGGCATTTTGGTTATATTTTAATTTTTAATCAAAGATGTTTTTCTATAAATATTTAAATAAGTGAATAAAATGACAGAATATTCTGAAATTAATCAGATTAAGATATCTAAAAAGTGGTTTGATCCTCCAAATAATGGTTTGCCTGCTTATGATGAAAATGGGGATATAAAAACTATTTTAGAAGTTTTTGATTTTGAAGAAATGATGGAAGAATATTTAATCGAACTAGAAATTAGAAATTATTCTAGAAATACTATAAAAACATATAAATCTGTAATCAAAAATTTATATGAATATTTAGATTCTGTTAATGATTTATATGACGAAAAAAAATTTTTAAGAAGTTTTAAAATATATATTCAACATTTAAAGAGGGACAAATTAGCTTCTCAAAATTATATATATCTTGTTACAGTTGCTTCAAAAAAATTCTTAGAATTCCATAATCTATATTTTTTAGATGAAATTCATACTCCTAAACGGACAAAATCTCTTCCAAAGTCTTTAAATGAATTAGAAGTAGAAAAATTAATCAATGCTTTTGATTATGATTTAAAGGAATCACTTGAATATAATAATATATATAAAATAAAAACAAGACTTAGAAATAAGCTTATTTTAACATTATTATACTCTTCTGGAATTCGAGTTTCGGAACTTGTTTCTTTAGTTATCAAAGATATTGATCTTAAGGAACGTACTATTCGAATAAGGGGTAAAGGAGATAAGGATAGAATAGTTCTTTTTGATAATCATACAAAAGAACTGATTGAGGAATATATAAGTTTAATAGATTCTAATGATGATTATTTATTTACAAATCGGAGAAATAATCCTTTAACTACGCGTTATATTCAGATAATGATAAAAGATCACGCAAAAGAAGCTGGAATCAAAAAACGGGTTACTCCTCATATTTTAAGACATTCTTTTGCTACACATTTACTTAAAAATGGAGTTGACATTAGGGTTATCCAACAGTTATTGGGACATTCTAACCTTTCAACTACTCAGATTTATACTAATGTTGATATGGAAACTTTAAAAAATGTTTATGATAAAGCTAGAATGTAATTAATTTATTAATTTTATGATATTTTATTTTTTATAATATTTTAATATTTTATAATATTATATAATTATATAATATTATACAATTTTTATTTAAAAATAATATTTTATAAATTTTATTAATATTTTTATTAAATTTAATAGAGGATATAATATTTTATAATTTTATTTATAAGACTAAATATAATATTTATTAGATTATTTATAATATTCTTTTTAGATTCTTTATAATTTTCTTTATTAGATTGTTTGTAGGTTTCTAAAGTTTTGATTTAAATTAAATAGCAATTTATTTAAATAAGTATTACTAATTATATATAATACTATCGTAAAGTTTATATAATAGAATAGAGATATTATATGTATTGTTGAATAATAAGTTTTAATTTTTAAAATTTGATTTTATGAAGTTTTTAGGAAATATTTCACATTTATCTCATTCTGGAAGACTAATAGCTAGATCTTCTCAATCTCCTCCTTCGGGTGCTTTTGTTTTTAATAAGGATAAAAAGAAAATAGGTAAAGTTGTGGATGTTTTTGGTCCTACTAAAGAACCATATATTTCAATAGGAATTTTTAAGTCTATAGGGGCTGAAAATTTTGAAAAAAAGTCTGGTGAAGATTTGTATGTTTCAAACAATCCTAAAAATAAGAAAAAAGGTAAATTTAAAAGAAATAACAAAAATAGAAAGAATAATAGGTCTTAAATTGATTATTTTTATTAATTAAAATAGTTATAAATTGTTAATATTATAAATTGTTATAATTTAATTTAATTAAAGGCAGTTGTTCTTAGAGGATTAATATAAGCAATTAATTGTTTTTGATTTGTTTATTTATTATTTATTAATCGATTAAATTAATAAAAAATTAATAAAAAATTAATAAAAAATTAATTTTCCAAATTTTTAAGACTAATGATTCAATAAAATTTTTTAATAACCAATTACATGGGGAGATTAACACGAAAGAAGAAATGAAAACTAAGTTTTCTGAAAAAGGAAAACCGATTGAAAATATTTCTGCAAAGAAAAGAATGCAAAATGATGTTTCAGATACAGAAAAACAGAATAAATGTCCAGAATGTGGATCAGAAAATTTAATTGGAGACTATGAACGAGCAGAAGTTGTTTGTGCTAGCTGTGGTCTAGTTATTGATGAAAATCTTGTGGATATGGGTCCTGAATGGAGAGCATTTGATCACGAACAAAGAGATAAGCGTACTAGGGTAGGTGCTCCAATTACTTATACTATACATGATAAAGGTTTAAGTACAATGATTGATTGGAGAAATAAAGATATCTATGGTAGAGATATTCCTGCAAGAAATCGTGCTCAGTGGTATAGGTTAAGGAAATGGCAAAGAAAAATTAGAATTTCTGGTGCTACAGAACGTAATCTTGCATTTGCTTTAAGTGAACTTGACAGAGATTCTTCAAGACTTGGCCTTCCAAGAAGTGTTAGAGAAGCTGCTTCTGTTGTATACAGAAGTGCTGTTGAAAATAAACTTATTAGGGGCCGTAGTATTGAAGGTGTCGTAGCTGCTTCACTTTATGCTGCATGTAGAAGATGTAATGTTCCTCGTACTTTAGATGAGATAGCTGAAGTTTCAAGAGTAAGTAAAAAGGAAGTTGGAAGAACTTACAGATTTTTAACTCGAGAACTTAATATTAAATTGCCTCCTACATCACCTGTTGATTATGTTCCAAGATTTGCAAGTGAACTTGGGCTTTCAGGAGAAGTTCAATCAAGAGCTATTGAAATTATTGAAAAAGCTATGGAAAAAGGACTCACATCTGGTAGAGGTCCAACTGGAGTAGCTGCAGCTGCATTATATATTGCATCTGTTCTTCTCGGTGAGAGAAAAACCCAAAGAGATGTTGCAGATATTGCAGGTGTTACTGAAGTTACTATAAGAAATAGATACAAAGAGCTTACAGAACAGCTTGAAATGGGTGTAACTCTTTAATTTTTAATTTTTATTATTTCAATTAATTTTAGTTAATTTTTAATTAATACTACTTTAGTAATATTTTATTAAATATTAATATATTATAACTATTGTTTATTTTTATTTTTATTTTATTTTCATTCCTTTTATTATTTTATTCTATTCTATTTTATTTTCATTAATATTAGTTAATTTATAAAAATAGTATATAATATTAATATTCTTTAGAATAAATTTCTATTGATTTTTCTAATTCTTGAATAATTTTTTTATTATCATTATTTTTAACATTCTTTAAGTTATCTTGATACTTAGAAAGTTTATCTAAGAATAACTTAAGGGTTGTAATATTAATTTTTTCATGCATCTCACCATAACCTAACTTATCTATATAAAAACCATTTAACAATTGTTCAAAGTTTCCTTTTGCAGGAATTGTATAAATAGGTTTTTTTAGATATATAGCTTCTGTAATTAAGGTAAATCCTCCGTTTGTTATAACAGCTTTTGCATTACTCATATCATTATATATTTTGTCTTCATTGAATTTTCTAAAGGTTAAATTTCCGTCTTTTCCTTCTTTATTGAATCCATAAATGATGAATTTTTCATCAGACTTTTTCAATGTTTTTATTAGTTGAGTGTTTGATGAACTTGTTTGATAGACTAAAATATAGTCCTGATAACTAGTTTTAAGATTTCTTATTTTATCTCTTATAACTGGAGGATAAATTATTGCTTTTTCCTGATTTTTTATCTCTGGGAAAAAGAAACTAGTAAGGATATATCTTTTTGGCCTTAGAATATATGATCTTATAACGCCTTTTGCAGCTAACATATCTTGTCTATGTTTAGGAGGATAATCAATCATTGTTTGAGTTATCATATGAATATTATCGAGACTTATAAGTGGAACATTAATAATTTTACTTAGAACATTTGAATAATTCTCAAAATCAGATATTATTATATTTGGCTTATGTTCTCTTGCTTTTTTATATAAGATTCCATAATTCTCTTTTAAATTATTAGGTGTTGCTTTAATAGCATTTAAAAGTGTCCTTTTATTTTTAACAGCATTATTTTCATAGACAGTATTAAATCCACCAATCTCAAATACATTATCAAATTTATCTTTCAAATATTCATAAGCTCTGTCGCTTGAAAATATGTATATCTCATACTTATCTTTATTTTTTTCTTTTGTTAATTCTTCTAAAATAACAGCACTTCTAACAGCATGACCCATACCTTCTCCACAAATTGAATAGAATATTGTTTTTTTATCATTTTTCACTATTGTTGGTAGATTTTTTGATTTTTCAAGAGAATTTTCTAACTTAAGAGTTTCCCATTCAGATGTATTGGTTTGATTTTTTTCATTATTCTCATTATTAACATTAATACTCTCATTAACTATGGAATGGTTTTCTGATATTTTTTTTATTTTTGCAAGTAAATCTTCTTTTTCTAATGAATCTTTAGCACCATGTTCAAAACCATATTCTAATTCATCTGCATTGGTTCTAATTCCCCTAAAATCATTGAGAGTACTTTTCCCATATTGTCTTAAAAGTTTACCTAATCCTTCTTCTTCCAATCTTCTAGTAGAAACATTTATAATGGGATTTCTAAGAACTTTAAATTTGTTATTTTTAGCTAATCTTTCAATATAATCAGTATCTTCTCCAAAAGTAAGTCTTTCATCAAATCCATGATATTTTTCATGAAGCTCTTTTCTAGCAATTATTCCATAACAACCTGCTCCATGGGGTTTAATTTTTTCAAAAGCTATCATAAACCAATTTGCCAAGTCATGGAGAATTTTATCTCGTGTTTTTTCAGATAAGGGATTTATTTGGGTGATTCCAATGTCTAAATTATCTCTATCAAATTCATCTATTGTATTTTCAAGATAATCTTCAGTAAGTTCCAAATCTGAATCTAAAAATAACAATATTTCTCCTTTAGCTACCTTCGCCCCATTGTTTCTCCCAATGCCGGGCAGGCCTCCTTCTACTATATTACAACCATAACTTTCAGCTATTTTCAAAGTATTATCACAAGAGTTAGCATCAGCTACTATTATCTCATAGTCCTTAAATTTTTGAGATTTAATACTTTTGAGTAGAATGGGTAAATATTCTTCTTCATTATATGTTGGAATAATAATACTGAGCTTCATTTAATCATCAAATTTATTTAGTAATCTTCACAATTTTCTTAAATTATAATAATTATAAAATTATATAATATTCATATATTATATTAAATAATATTTAAATAATATATTGGGTAATAATTATGTAATATATTAAGTAATATTTTATTTAAATTTAATATTCATACTAATCATTAATTATTTTTATTTTTCGTTTTGGTCTTTTAATTATTTGCTAAATTTATCGTATTTGTTGAATTTGTTAAATTTGTTGTATTCGAGTTAAAATAGCTATATGCATTCCAAGTCATCGAATATCCACTACATTTATTCTTAAGTGATTTAATTAGGCTATTCAATAGTTCATCTTCATTATATTCTGGAGAAATATGAATTATAATATTATTTATATTATTTCCATTATTCTCCTTATTTTCTTGTATAGACAATATAGAATAGCTATTTAAACTATTTTTTATATCTTCTAATGTAGCTGTTGGATTCATTATTTCTACTTCATAATATTCTGTATTTGTTCCTAATAATGAAACGGATAATCTAAGTATTATTAATAATATAACAAATAAATGAGGAATAAATCTTTTGAATGTTTTATATGAGAGTATTTTGTATTTTTTAATAATATCCATTTTTCCTTTAGTTTTATTTAAAATACTTTTGTTTCTAAATAATTTAGCAAAATAATAATCAAAACCAGTTTCATCAAAATAAACTAATAACATTCCATATATTCCAGCAGCACAAGGAACACCAAATAAACCACCATCAAATATTCCAATTAGTCCACAAGTAGATGTAAATATTAAAAAGATTCTACTAGGTCCAAAACGATTTTTCATAGAACCTAGTTGTGTTAAAAATAATATAGGCAAAATAACTATAATTATATTGGCTATATTTGGAACATATTTTAACAAAGCATCTCCAGTATTGACTCCTGCAGGAATTCCAATTGTTATAATTGAAAAAATAGAATCTATTATGCCTCCAATAACTGATTTATATATATGGGAATGTATTATACTTGTACTGGCTATACTGCCATTGTTCATAGCAATAAATGTTGTTAATGGTGAAATTCCCATTTGATATCTCATTATTATTTCTAAAATTAGTCCAAAAATAGCTGTAGCTAAAAATATAGTTAATGAAATTTTGATATATGTATTATTCTTTAACTTAAATATGGATGAGAATTTATGAGACATTAATTTTTTAACAAATCTATTATTTTTAAAATCTGTATTATATTCAAATAATTGACTTAAGATTAAAAAAATCCCAAATATAGTGAAAAATAGAATATCTTTTCCTTTTGAAGATCCCATTAAAAATAAGTATGTAAATGGTCTTATAAATGGATTCAATACATCAGTAAAAAATATTACTATTGCTAAAAGTATGAATAATATTCCTACTCCTGTATATCTATCTATTTTCATGTTGATCTTGATTTTTTGAATGTAATTTATTTATTTTATCATATAATATCATATAACTTTTTATACTAATTTAATGTATGTAATTTAAAAGTTATATATATTTTGTTGTCATTCAATAAAGATTTATTATAGCTTATTATTGATTTAGATGTTTTTATTATAGATCTTTTTATATTATTATTTAATTTCATTAATTATTTAACTATTTATTTAACTATTTATCTAATTATCAATCTATTTATCAATCTATTTATTTCATTTGATTATTAATTAATTATTAATTTAATTATTTTATTTTACTACTGAATAATCAATAAATTAATGATTTAATTAATATATTTTAAAGATATAATAATTATTATTAATCTAAAATATTTCTAAATAAATATATAAATTAAGAAATATTGAATTATATATAGAATTAGATATAAAATGAAAAATTATGAAATAATATATTATGAAATAATGATTTATCATTCAAAATTCTAAAATTACTTTACTTTTCATTAATTGATATAGTTTCAGGTGTTTTTATCTTTTCAATAGAATATATTATCTTTTTAATATTTATAGGAGTATTTGCAGGGATTTCATCAGGATTATTGGGATTAGGTGGAGGATTTTTAATGGTTCCTCTACAATATTTTCTTTTAACTTCAATTGGTGTTGATTCTGATTTAGCATTGAGAATATCTCTTGGAACAAGTTTAGCTATTATTATACCTACGTCATTATCAGGAGCTTATACTCATCAACATAGATTAGAGAATATATTAAAACCAGGAGTTACTCTGGGTATTTTTGGAATAATTGGTGGGATATTAGGGGGAATTACTTCTTCATATCTTCCTTATAATATATTAAGTAACATATTAGGGATATTTTTAATTTTAATAGCTATAACTATGTTATTTGAGAGGAATAATAAGAATGGGTTCTTTGGATTTAAAAAAATAAAATTATCTCTTTATATTGGGGCTTTTTTTGGTATTTTAGTGGGATTTTCATCAGGGCTTCTTGGAATTGGTGGAGGAATCTTTTTGATTCCAATTTTAGTATTTTTATTAGGTTTTTCAATGAAGGAAGCTATTGGAATTTCTTCGATTTTCATTTCTTTAACTGCAATTGGTGGGGCTGCTTCTTATATTTTAACTGGATGGGGAATAAATTCATTTCCATTTTCTTTAGGTTATATTAGTTTAGTTAATCTAGGAATTATAGCTATTTTTTCAATTCCTGCAGCATATATAGGAGCAAAATTAGTATATAAAATCCCAGAAAAAAGACTAAAACAAATTTTTGGCATTATTATGATATATATGGGAATTAAAATGTTAGGATTAGACCCAATATCTTATTTATTAGGAATTTAAATGCAAAATAGGATTAATTTTAGTTAATTTTAGTTAATTTTATTTAATTTTAGAAAATTTTAATAGGATATAGGTTTTAAAACTAATTTTAATTAGTTAGATTAATTTAACACCAGTGCCACGAACAACAATATGGATATTATCTTCTTTAAGACCACCTAATGTATCAAATTCAATGGTTAAATCAAGAATTGCATCACAACCTTTGCTTTTACCTTGATTTGCTAGATTTATAAGTGCTTGTTGTCTTGCTTTTCTGAGATTTTTTATTAGAATCTCTTCTTCATTTGATTTATCTTTACTTAGCAATGATTTTTGGTTTTTTATAAGGATTTTACCTTCAAAAATCCCTTTAAATTCTTTTATATTATGATCTGGTGTAGAAGTTGTACTTAAAAATAGTATTCCTAAATCGTTTATATTAACTTTATCCATATCTTTATCATAATCCATTTTTCCAGTTTCTTCTATATATTCTTTATTGAGAATTTTAAACCACATTTTTCTTAAAAAAAATCGTATATGGTCTGCAATGGATTTAAAAATACCAAATATATGGGCCAAAACACCAAGAATCACAACTACTAAGAAATAATTAACAAGTATTGGAAAAGCTGCCTGTAATATAATTGCTGCACTTCCAATAGTAATAAGATTTAACCCTAAACCAGTGTTAATATATATAAATCCATAAAGAACAGTTAAAATGAATAGTAAGAATGCACTAATTGCTCCAGTTGTTTTTCCATATAGTTTATCTGCAAGATATGTTTCAACATAACCTGCAATTAATGGAGAAAGAATTAATCCAATATTAAATCCAAAGATAGCTATGTTAAAATAATAAAATAAAACTAGTGAAAACACTCCAACTAAGGTTCCTATAGCTATACAAAGTGTAGTTTCCCCTATTTCTTTAAGTTTTTGTCTTGTAGGTCTTTGTATATTCATGTTTTCACTTTAATGATATTCTTAAACATTAAAAACTAAAAAATATTATAATTTAATATTAAGAGACTATAATTAAATAATAAAAATAAAATTATTAATAACTAATAGATATGCAATATCTAATAGAATTTAATGGATATATAATAAATAGATATATAATATCTAATTTAGTAATATGATTAAATAATATATTCAATAACATATTCAGTCTTCATAAGAAATAGCTGTTCCATAGGCAGTTACAAGGATAGTATTTCCCATGGTTCCACCAAGGTTATTATAAGACATTTTCAAACCAATAATAGCATTTGATTTGAGGTCATTAGCTTTTTCTTCCATAATATTTAATGCTATTTCTCTTGCTTTATCTAATTCTTTTTCATAAGCAGAAGTTCTTCCACCTACAACATCTCGAACTCCTGAAAATAAATCTTTATATACATTAGAACCTATTAAAGATTCTCCTGTAACTAATCCATGGTATTTTGTTATTTTTTTATTTTCAAGAGTATTTGTTGAAGATAATAACATTCTAAAACCTAATTTCTGAAAAACATCATATACATGAAGATGATTATAAAAACAATCATTAATACGAATAAAATCATCCTATTTTTTCTCATACTCGCTTGTCTCTTTGTTAAAACTCCTTGACATTTTTCAGAGCAAGTAGTTTCGTTTAATGGGATGGGAGTGTTACATACGGGGCAATGTTTGTGCATATCAGTCATAATTTCACCTTTATTATTTTTTATTAAATTATAATTAAATTAATTAATAATTTTAACTCTTTATTGTTTATATGATTAAATTATTTATATTAAAATTGAATTATAATTAAATTAGTTAAGTCTTATTAAAATGATTCAATTTTTCATATTTAAATCTCAATTATATATTTATAAAAGTTAAGTTTTTTATTCAGAAATAATTCTAGTTCCTATTTTTTCTTTTTTAATAGCTTTAACTAAATTTTGGGGATCTTCTCCATTAGCTATTATGGTTTCAAGGGAAGAACGTTTAATCATTTGGATAGCTGTCATATCAAAGAATTCATATGTTCCAGCTTTAACATCATTTCCATTAATGAATTTTAACATTTCAGTAGCTGTAATTTCTTCAATTAGTTCTGCATCAGAGTATTTATTAGGATCTTTTGTATACATCCCATCAACAGAAGTAAGGTTAATTAACATATCAGCTTGGACATATTCGGCTAAAATAGCACTTACAGCATCAGTACTGTGGGCAGGTTCAGTTCCACCCATAACAATAATTTTTCCACTAGCTGAATATTCAAGAGCTTCTTGGAAATTATGTGGAACTTTTTGGTAAGATGAATTACCAAGAGCTAAAAGTAATAATTTAGCATTTATTCTAGTAACTTCAATACCAATGTCATCACATTTAGCTTCACCACAATCAAGATCTCGAACTACTTGGATATATTCTCTTGCAGGCTTTCCACCACCAACAACTACAAATATTTCGTGTTCTTCAGCTAATTTTTTTAAAACTTCAGCATATTCCTGAAATTTCTTATAATCATAATCTTTTATTATAATTGATCCACCAATAGCAGCTACTATTCGCATAAGTTCACCTAATTTTATAAAATGCATAACTAATGTAGTATTAATAATATAAATTTTAATATATTCTATCCTTATTATTTATTTTTAATATAATATTTAAATTTATATTTAAATTCACATTTTATTTTCAAATTTATATTTTATTTTTAAATTTATATTTTATTTTCAAATTTTGGTTTATTTTTATTTCAATTTTAGTTTTTGATTTATTTTTTAAATTAAATTAATCAACTAAAGATAAAAAGTCATAGATTATTTTAGATGCTGTTACTGCAGTAGGATCTCCAAGTCTATTGGTAGCTACTTCTACTAAATCAAAACCAATTATATTTTTTTTAGCTAAAATTTCTAAAAATAATTCAATATCTCCTGGTGAAAGTCCATTTGGAATGGGGTTTCCCACTTCTGGAACATAAAGAGGATCCAAAACATCTATATCAATGCTAATATAAACTGGATCATCATTATTTATAGAATTTAATTTTTCTTTTATATTTTGAAGTTTTTTATCTTGGAATTCTTCATCTGTTCCAATCATGTTTTTTGAAGTAAAAATAGAAATGTTATTTTGAGAATCAACAAATTCTTTTTCTTCTTTACTAGCTGAGCGAATTCCAATTTCAATTATTTCTTTTGGATTTAAATCATGGATTCTTTTCATTACAGTAGCATGAGAACATTTTTCACCTTGATACTCATTTATAATGTCCATATGTGCATCAAAATGGATTATAGTTATATCTTCAATATTATATTTGCCAATATTCTTGTTAGTTAATGCTTTAATCGGAGCTAAACTTATACTATGTTCCCCTCCAATAACTATTGGTTTGATGTTTTTAGCTACTAACTCTAATATTGTTTCTTCAAGAATAGATAAGGTTTCTTTGCAATTTCCATATATAACATTTGTATTTCCAAAATCATAAAAATTAGTATCAATATCTCTGTTAAAGGTTATATTATATTTTTCAAAACTATAGGACGCTTCTCTTACCGTCGTTGGTCCAAATCTAGAACCTGGTCCATAAGAACTTGTACTATCAAATGGTACTCCAATTATTCCCCAACTATTTTCTTTTGCTTCTTCTAAATCATCTGTTTCTTGTGAAAAAGCAAATTTCCAAGGTTTATATGTATTAAATATCACAGTTTCACGCACTTTTTTCATATGAATTATATAATTTTAATATATAATTTTAATCATAATAATATCAATAACCCAAATTTAAAAAAGATTTTTAGATATTAAGAAAAAAACATATCTAAAAGTAGGAAATAGATATATAATATTGTGTTAGAAGACATATATAAAATAATTGGATTCACTTAAACACATAATAGAAAAATTAAAAGAATGGGATTAAAATTTTTCATTTTTTTCACTATTTTATCTTTTTTACTTTTTATATTTTTCATTATTTTATATTTTTCAATATTTTTATATTAATTATTACTTTTCTATTGCTCTTGGAAATTTTATTAATATATATTTTTATATAAATTTTTATCACCTACTCAATATTTTTTAGGGGTGATACTTTTATGCTTTCAGATGATAAGATTAGTCAAATTTTTAACAAAGAAACACATATTTTTAAAGATCAGGATGTTTTTGATATTCATGTTCATCCTAAAAACTTTCTATATAGAGAAAATCAACTATATGTAATAGCTAATAATATAAGACCTGCTTTAAAAGGTTATAGTCCTATTCACACGGTACTTTTAGGTGACTTCGCAACAGGTAAAACAACAGCTATTAAACGAGTTTTTGAAATAGCTAAAATGGAAAATACTAATGTTATTCCAGTTTATATTAATTGTAAAGTTTATAGCAATAGATTCAAAATTTATTCTATGATTCATGAAGCTATTTTTAACAAAAAAGCTCCATCACGAGGTAGTAGTTCCCTTATATTATTTGATAAGATTATGAAAGAATTGAAAAATAAAGGTAAGATATTATTGATAGCTTTTGATGATGTCAATTATCTTTTAAAAGATGCAAAATGTCAACAAATGTTTTATGAACTTGTAAGGGCTTATGAAGTACATGAGGTTAGAATTGGTGTATTTCCTATTTTAACTAGCCTAGAATTTAGATATAAGTTTGATGCAGATGTTAAAACGACTTTCATTCCTGAAGAAATAATCTTTCCTCCTTACAATTCTACTGAAACATATGGTATATTAAAAGATAGGTGCTGTGAAGGTTTTGCTGATGGTGTTATAAATCATGAGATTATTGAAAGAGTTTGTGATATTGTGACTCAAACAAATAATCTTAGATTAGGCTTGACTATTTTAAGAACTTTAGGCAATAAAGCAGAAATAGAAGGCACTGATAAAATTACTAATAAACAGTTTAGTAATGTTATTAAAACATTGAATAAGTGAGAAAATTATTAAAAAAACATTTGGACTTTTAATATTCTCTCCTTCTTCAATTCTTTTTCCTTTAATTATTTTATCAAAATCAGATTCAAATTCTTTATCTTTATTTTGTATGAAATTATAATATTTTTTTAGCTATTTTTGGCTGTTTAGAACTTATTTTTCCTTTATTTTCAATTTTTTGTTATTTATTTTTCTATTAATTTTAGAATCATGGATTCTTATTTCATATTTTTTTTTACATATGAAATTAGATATTACTTAAATATTACTTCTCATTTTTAATAGCTAATTATTTATAAATTTACTTTCTAAAAATCATTTCTATTTTATATTTCTAAATTAAATATTCATATTTCATTCTTAAAAATCATTTTAATTTTTTATTTCCATTTTTAATTTCTAAAATTCATTTATAGCTAAAAATAAGCTCATATAACCGTTATATTTATATAGTATTTTAATCAATATTGTAAATAGGTTAGGTTGAAAAGTATGATATTGAAATTTATAATTTTTCAAATTTCATATTTTTCAGTAGGTAGTATGAAACATAAAAATAAATGGAGTTGAAATAAATGAAAAAAATAGATAAAATTAAAAAAGCAAGATTAGTACTAAGGGTACTATTGATGTTTTGTTGGCATGTGGGAAAATCTGGAATACCTTCTACTATGGATGATCCTGATGGTTCAGGCCATCAGTTATTGAATAAATCATTATATAATATGTTAGGAGCTAATGCAAAGACTAAATTAGCACCTTATAAAGAAATAATTTTTGATAGTGCAGATATTGATTTATCTCGTAAAAATCCTGATGAAGTTGATGGACCACTAATAGAAGCTGGTGAGCCACGTAAACATACTGATATAAACTATTGTGAAACTAAAGCCGATCTTCACACTAATCGTGCTGCTGAACTTCTTAATACAGATCCTAGGAGAGCTGCCTATGATTTAGCTTATGGTTTCCATTATGTACAAGATATGGCTTGTCCTGTACATATGGCAAGTTTAGGAGGAGATAATCGAAATAAGTATTGTAATAAGTACACTAGTGGAGAACTTCATGGTGCTTATGAGAGGCCTTTAACTAGTGGTGTTTTTTGTAATACCTATGCTGGTTGTGAAGATTATCAAGCAGTTATTGATGCTTATAATGAACCTGAAACTGGCATGTCGGCAAAATTAACTGAACTTGTAGGATCAATGAAAGGTTTTAATGTTTTAAAAAATGAGGATGTTAAAAACTATCTTATAAATCGTGCAAAAGTATGGATTGGATATTATTGTGAAGAAGATCATATTAAAGCTAAAAAAAGGTTGATTTATGATTATGCTATGGCTGTTGGAATACAGAAAAGATATTTATTAAGGCCTGGTCTTGAAGTATTCAGACAATAAAAATGTTTTTTTATAGAGTGTTAATATTTTTAATACTCTACATTTTTTTATTTTAATATATAAGAAACTTTAAAGGAACTATTCATTTAAGAAAGTATTTTTCATAATCTTAAACCATTAAATTATTTTGTTATTTTTTATTTAGATATATGAAAAATAATATTGTTTAAAATGTTCTTTTATAAATGAAAAGAAAATGTTTTGTATTTACTAATACTTTTTCTTATTAATACTTTTTATTATTTTTATAAATTATTTATTATATTACGAGGCAGTTTAAATGCAAATTAAAAGTTTTAAAAACAAGCAAAGAGTAGGCCTATTTCTATCAATATTAGCTATGATATTAACACCTTATTTGGATAGGATTGTAGATTTTATACCTGCTGAATGGTATATTCAGTTAGCTATTATGATAGGTTTAATAATTATTATATTTGTTTTAATTGAATTTAGAGTTTTAAATTCTGAATTATTAGGTAAGAATATTATGAGCATGGATAAAAAAGAAGTTATTAAAAATTTATTAAAACTTATTTTTAGCATCAGTCCAACATATCTTGGCAGTAATCAGAATTATAAATCTTCAGAAGCTGAAAGTGGTGATGATAAGGATGAAATACAATGAATGCCTGAAAAATCAACAAAAAATCCCTTCAACAATTTTACAAGCTCAGATTAACGAAATAAAAGAGAAAGTTAATGAAATTGATGATTATTGTAAAAATAAAGAATATTATAATGGTATTAGACAAGCTAAGATTGATCAAGTTATTGAAGAGATAGATGATATTGAAAAGGATCAAAAAAGAGCTTTGAAAATATTATTATCTGATTCTGAAGGTAGAAATAATAATATTGAAAAAAGAGTAGCAGATACTGAAAAAGATATTAGTGATTTAAAAATAGCTATTTTTGATATTCCAAATAATATTATTAATAAAATAGCTAAGTTATTAGCTATATTTGGAACTGGAATAACTTTTATAGTTAGTGTGATTATGTATTTTAATGATATTATTATATTTTTAATGAATATTTCTAAATAAAAAATCCAATATGAAAATATAATTTTTAATTTAAAAGCCTAATTTAAAAAACAATTTGAAAAACAATTTGAAAAACTAATTTGAAAAACTAATTTGAAAAACTAATTTAAAATTAATGTAAAAATTTTAATGTAAAAATTTTAAAATATGATAAATTTGATGTTATAGAAATAATAGAAAATAAATATATAAATAATAAGGAATTAAAGATAAATAAATCTTATTTATCTATTTAACTCTCATAATTTTCATATTTCCAAGAGCAGTAATGTAATCTACTTCTGCACCTTCAACAATTTGATCTTTAAGTTCATCAGGCATAGGAAGTTCGAGAGTTTCGTAATTTTCCATATCCATCAATTGAACATTAGTTCCCATTATAGATAATACTTGTCCAACTCTTTTATCAATAATTGGAATATCAATTTTAGTATCTACAGGTTTAACAATACTTCTTTTTTGATTATCGAATATACCTACAGCTTCAAGTCTTGCTTTAGCTGCTCCATGTTTTCCAGGAGATGATGTTGATAAACTGGTTATTTTAGAAGCTTCTCCATCTAATACTACATATTTTCCTATTTTTAAAGTTTTAACTTCAACAACTTTCTTTGACATTTCTTTTCCTCCACATTATAATAATCTAGATTAAAATTATTGTAAGCATTACTATTATTTAATTCTTAATGCATTGATATTTATTTAATTTTATTTAATTTTATATAATTTTATTATTTTTTATTTAAATTTAATAGTATATATAAATATAGTGATATGTTAATGTTTTTAAATTATTAAATTTTTAAATCATTAGATTATTAAACTTATTAAAATTATTAAATTTATTAATTTAAAATTTTATTGAAATTATTCTTAAATTATATATAAAAAAATTATAACTATATTGTTTTATTTTAATTAATTTTTATTTGCATTATTATTTCTATAAATAATCAGTATTTTAATATTATCATAATCTGTTTAGTATAAAATCAATTAGATTAATATTATTTATCAATTTTTATATAATTTATCCTATATTTATAAAGTACTATAATATTTGTTATTGTTTTATTATATTAATTTAATCCATTTATTTATTATTATATTCTAATAAATCTATTAATTGTACTTTTTCATTTTTTGTAAGTTATAGTAGTATTAATAAGTTATTATTTATTATTCTTTTTGTTCTAGAACATTCATATTGGATAGTTTTATACATGTTGGAATATATATTATTATTCATCATAAATTTGAGTTCTAAATGAGTTACTCAAAAATAATTTTATGGAACTAATTTGGATTTTATACTAATTTATGGTGATTTTTAATGAAAAAAATATTAGTATTACTCATATTTTTATTTATCTTTTTTGGTAGTATAGGCTTTGTTTGTTCTGCAGATAATGGGTCTTCACTTCCTAATAGTAATAATTTCACTGTTACGGTTGAACATAATCCGCCTGTACATGGAAAACAAATTAACTTTACAGTTACTGTAAAAGATTCTAATAATAATCCTGTTGCCAATAGATTATTTGCTTTTGCTTTACGTGCAAGAAGTGATACATCTAGTAACCCTGAGGGTCGTATTGATTATAGTCAATCAACTACAACTGATTCTAATGGTGTTTTTAAAGTAAGTTGGCCAGGTAATGCTGGTTGGTATGATTATTATGATCTCACAATTAGTGATGGTCTTAATGGAAATAAGTATCCTACAGGGAATACATACTATAAAAAAACTTTTGATTTTGCTATAAAAACTACTTTAAGCTTTAGCAAGTCTCAATCTTCTGTTTATGAAGGAGAGTTTATAGTAGTTAGAGCTTATGTCATATCTCTTGGTAAACCACTCAATGGAGGCAATCTAGTATGGCATTATGCTAATGGCAAAAGTGTTCCAACTGCTGTAGTAAATGGTGTTTCTATTTTTAGGTATAGTAGCTATAAATTAGGAAATAATATTATTTACGTTAACTATATTGGTTTTGGTCCAAATGTTCAAGTTCCAGGATGGATTGTTTCAAATACATCTATTAGTAAGTCATTTAGTATCAATGTTAAAGGCGCCTCTGATCTTTTAATAGCTAAGATTGTACGTTCAGGCAATAAATATAAAGTTATTATCAAGAATATCGGTAATGGTGCATCTAGTGCTACAAAGCTTAAACTTTGGTACTCTAATAAGAAGTATAAAATTATCAGTGTTTCTCCTTTAGGTGTTGGCAAATCAAAAACATATGTTGTTAATTTCTTTAAATACAGTACTCATAAGAAATATAATAAATATGCTCAGATTAATTACAATAAAGCTACTTATGAAAAAAATTATGCTAATAATAAGCTAATTTTTAAATCAGATGTGGCTTATGGTTTAGCTGCAGATCTTAAGATCACTAAAGTTACTCGATCGGGTAATAATTATATTGTCACAATTAAGAATAATGGTAATTTGGCTGCATCTGCATTTAAACTTAAATTTTGGTATGGGTCTAAAACTAGGGCTAAAGGCCTTGTAAGTTATACTATTAAGAAATTTGGACAATATGGTAAAAAATTACCTTCAGGTGTTTCAATAGCTTTGACCATCCCATATTATCCATATAAGACACACTCAAAGTATTATAAATTTGTTAGTGTAAATTCTGATAAAAAGATTCCAGAGTCTAATTATGCTAATAACCTTAAAAAATTCAAAGTTTAATTATTCAAAGTTTAATTAATTATTTTTACTCTTTAATTTTTTAATTTATTTTCTTTATTTTTTTATTTTCTCAGATATTATCCTATGTATGTCTTTTCATATTTTTCTTTATTTTTTCCTATTTTTCAATCTATTTATGATTAAATTTCTAATTAAATTAGTATTTAATCATTATTTTTTAAATAACAAGTTGAAAATTTAATAAAAAATAATCATAAAATATTTAATATTTATTTTTTAAATAATATAGTATAATAGTATCAAATAATATAATATTATTAATATAATGGATATTTATTCATTAACATTATAAGAACTGTAATATAATTTAAAATTCTAATTATTTATAATATATATAATATTTTATAATGTCTTATATTTTCATGATATTTATAAAATAAAGCATTGTTTACTAATAATATTTAATTTAAATTCTATATGTGATAAAATGAAGGTAGCTATTGTATCAGGAAAGGCAGAAGGACCAACTAAACTCAATTCATTTGATAATGCATTACTTGAAGCAGGAATAGGGGATGTTAATTTAATAAAAGTTTCTAGTATGTTAGAAAAAGGAACTGAGGTGGAATTACTTCCAAAATTAAGACCTGGAGCAATGGTTAATTGTGTTTTATCTACTATTACTTCAGAAAACAAAGGAGATTTAATTTCTTCTGCTATTGCAATTGCTATTGGCACTAATATGGGATGTGTTGTTGAAAGCTCTGATATAAATAAATCTCCAGAAGAAGTGAAAAAAAATGCAGAAGAAATGGTTAAATATATGATGGAAAAAAGAAATGAGGATATTAATGAACTTATCATTGAAGAAGTTAATCACACAGTTGAGGATATAGGTACTGTAGTAGCATCTTTAGTGTATTTAAATGATAAAATAATAGAATAATGATTAATAGAATAATAATTGAATAAAATTCATTTATATTCATTTATAATATCATATAATCTGATAGGGGTTAAAAATGAAACCAGAAGATATTGAACTATGTAAGGATATTTCCAGAAAAATTATTGAGAATGTTGAATTGAAAATTAGAGGGCATGTTGGAAATCCTGAATCTGGGGAATTGGTTAAACTTGGTGCTGATGGAACTCCTACTGCATATATAGATTTAATAGCTGAAAATGAGGTTATTGATATATTGGTTGATACAGATTTCGTTTCTCTTTTGATTAGTGAAGAAATTGGGGAATTAAAAATAGGGAAAGGATCTGTAGAATATGTTAATATTTCTGATGAATTAAAAAAGATTTATAAAAAAAGAAAAATCTCTTCAGAAGTATCAGATATAGATGATCTAAAGTTTATATTCCTAGTTGATCCTCTTGATGGAACCAGTAATGCTATTAAAAATATTGGGGCTTATGGTATATCTATAGCTATTTGTGAAATTAATAATGGTATTGTTACTCTTGATGATATTGAATTAGCTTTTGTTAAAAATTTTGCTAATGGAAATTATTATGAAGCTGTTAAAGGAAAAGGGGCTTGGCTTAATGGAAAAACAATGATTCCAAGTAAGGAAACTAATTTAAGTAATTTGTCTATTGGAGGATTTATAAGAAATAATAGTTATGATGTTTATGATCTTATTAAAAAAGTTCGAAGAATGCGAATATTGGGTTCTGTTGTTCTAGAATTAGCTTATGTAGCTAATGCTAAATATGATGCATTTGTTGATATGAGAGGAAGTAGGATAATTGATATAGCTGCTTCAAAGTTAATAGCTGAAGAATCTGGAGCTTTTGTTAGTGATGAAAATGGGAATAAATTAAAAAATAATCTTGGAATTCATGAAAAAACTATTGTAGTTGGAGCAGGTAATGAAGAACTTCATAAAAAGATTATTAATACAATTAACAAGAATAAATCCAATAACATTGAGAAAGTGGGAATTGTTAGTAGATTAGATAAAGATGAAGCCATTTTATTCGGAGCTAAATTAATTCAAATATTAGAAAAAGAAAAAATTGAGATTTCTATTGAATATTCTTTAGCTACTAAACTCAATGAGATGAAAGATATTGTAAGTAGAAAAAACACTGCAATTACAAAAAGTACTGGAAGTACTGGAAGTGGTGCGAGTACTGGAAATAGTGTAAATACTAGAATTAGTGGAATTAGTGGAAGTAATGCAGATGCTGAGGCTGATGAAATTGGCGAAAGTATTGGAAATATTAAAAACATTGAGGATATTATTGATGATATTTTAAAAAGAGATAAACATCTTGCTAATGAATTAAAAGAATTTATTGAGTCAAAAGATTTTAGTTTTGTAGAGGATTATAACAAATATGCAAAGAACCTTTCTGAATTCAGCACTGATGTTTTAATCACACTTGGGGGAGATGGAACTCTTCTTAGAGGACAAGCTAATTTAAGTAATAATGAAATTCCTCTTTTAGGAATTAATTTAGGAACTGTTGGATTTTTAACTGAGTTGGATGTCAAACAAGCTTTTAAAAATATTGATTCTATTTTAAAAGGAGAATATTATAAAGAAAAAAGGACTCAACTTAAAGTAACTCATGGTAAAGAACTTTTTACAGCTTTAAATGAAGTGGTTATCATGACTGAAAAGCCTGCCAAAATGTTAAATTTTGAAGTTAGTGTAGATGGAGAAGTTGTAGAAGAATTTCGAGCTGATGGATTGATTCTTTCTACTCCTAGTGGTTCTACAGCTTATGCTATGTCAGCTGGAGGGCCTATTGTGGATCCAAAAGTTGGAGCTTTTATTATTATTCCAATTTGCCCATATAAATTAGGTCTTAGGCCTTTTGTGGTTTCAGATAGGAGTGAAATTAAAGTTAAACTACTTAAAAAAGGTAAAAAAGCTGTATTAGTTATGGATGGTCAGGTAAGTGAAGAAATTGATGATTCTGAGGAGATTAATTTTGTAAAATCTGAAAATGATGTCTATTTCGTTAGAACAACTGATAGATATTTTTATCAGAGGATTAAAGAAAAATTAACTGAAAGTGGGTCTAAATCTCAGCATGATTCTAGCTATAATTCTAATTATAATTCTAATTTTTCATAAGATAGGTGTATTATGGACGTTTTAGTTGTTGATTTAACTCATGGTGGAGTTAAAATAGCTGTTGAACTTGAAAAGTTAGGTCAATTTGAAAATATCTATGCTTATGATATATATAATACTTTAAATGAAAATGAAAGGAATAAATTAGATTCTTATAATATAATTATTTGGAATAATGAGAAAAATGTATTAAATTATTTGGATCTAAAAGATAAAGATGTTGAACTCTTAGTTATAAATCCTATACACTCTTATTTTAATATTTTTGATTTAGATAATAATATTAATAAAAATTATAATAATACTAACAAGGGGGATAATATAGATAATAAAGATAATATTATTATAGGAGAGCTTACTCATCATCAAGGTGTTAATTTAATCTTAGATAAGTGGAAAAATACATTAAATCAAAAAATTCCAATTATTGAAGTTACTGGTGTAAAAGGTAAAACTAGTGTCGTATCTATGCTTAAAGAGATATTAATTCATAAAAATCCTCTCGTTTTAAGTAGCCTTGGTGCTAATTTATATAAAAATGGTAAAAAAATTATATTAAAAAAGAATATTAGTATAACTCCAGCTAGTATATTAGAAACTGTTAAATTAGCCAAAAAAATAGCTGATCCTGATTGTATAAAAATTGATGAATTTGGTAAATTAGATAAACCACATTATTCAATTGAATCAAAGGGAGTTAATGATTTAAATTCTGATTTATGTTATGGTGCTTGCATATTTGAGAGTTCTCTAGGGGTTACTGGTCTAGGTGATGTTGGTGTTTTGACCAATGTTGTAGAAAATTATTCTATTGCTAAAAATAGTTCTAATGCAAAAAATGCTAAAGAACAAGTCTTTAATTGTGATATAGTAATTATTGAAAAAGAAACTTTAGAACGGTATTATTCTGAAAAAATCAATACTGATTATAATCATAATAATTATAAGATAAATACATTTAGTTTTAATGATAAAAATGCTAATTTATTTGCTGAAAAAGTTGAATTTGATTTAAAGAGTACTAATATTAAAATAATCTACAATAATATCAAAACAAACTCTGGAGAGATAATTGGTGGAGATTTGATAGTTGACACATTTGCTCCTGGAGAACATCATGTTTTAAATGTTCTAGCTACTGTATCTACTGCATTATCTTGTAATATTGATAAAAATATTATTATCAATGGTTTAGCTAATTTTAATGGAATAAAAGGAAGAACCTCTCTTAAAACCAAAGAAAAACAAATTATTATTGAAGAAATTAATCCTGGAATTAATACAAAAGCTATTGAGAAATCTATTAGTATGATAAATAATATAAACGATTATGTTGTCATTTTTGGAGGAAAATATGGGGTTACTTGTGAAGAAATTAATGAAAATAAAGTAGCTAATCTTTTTGATGATATTTTATATAATCTTTCTGATATTTCAGATGATGAATTAAACAAAAATGAAAAAGATATCCAGTTAAATAATAAGTTTAATTTAATCTTAACTGATGATTTAGGTAAAGAAATTGGAAAAAAAATGAAATATACAGTTAAATTTATTGAAGATCCTATAGAAGCTCAAAATTTAGCTATTTCAAATAAAAAGAATGTTTTATTTATTTATCGATCTAATTATTCTCAAATTGATAAAAGATAGTTTTAATTTTTGTTTAATTTTTATTTAGATTTAATTAAACTTTTTATTTTCTATTATTTAGTATTTATTTAACTTTATTTTTTATTTATTATTTTTATTTTATTTTTTAAATAAAAAAGTTTATAAATTAAAGAAACATACTTATAATGAATAAATTTTTAGTGTTTATTTTTATAATAATTTTTATTTTTAAAACAATTCTTATAAGAATTGGAGATGATTTATTGATTGTTGGAACTAGAGGAAGTGAACTAGCATTAACTCAAACTAATTACATTCGAAAATGTATATTTGATTTAACAAATGAAGAAGTTGAAACTGAAATTATTAAAACAACTGGAGATAAAATAACCACTTCCCAACTATATAATATGGATTCTAAAGGACTTTTCACTAAGGAACTTGATAGGGCAGTTCTTGAAGAAGAAGTTGATTTTGCAGTACATAGTTTAAAGGATGTTCCAACTGAACTAGACAGCAACCTTGAAATAGTAGCAGTTCCTATTAGAGAATCTCCCAATGAAGTTTTAGTTTCTAATTATTCCTGGGAAGAATTACCTAAAGGTGCTAGTTTAGGAACTAGTAGCTTAAGGAGAGAAGCTTTTTGTAACATGTATGAAAAAAATTTAGTGTTAAAACCAATTAGAGGAAATATCGGAACTCGTGTTGAAAAAGTCCTAAATGGTGAAGTTGACGGAACAATTATGGCTGAAGCAGGGCTAAATAGATTGGGTCTAAAAGATTGTATTAAAACTAGATTTTCTCTGGAATATTTCACACCTCCCGCTGGTCAAGGAGCTTTAGCTATTATATCTAGAAAAGATTCGGATGTTAAAGAAACTCTTAGAAAACTCAATCATTTTGAATCAGAAAGTGAGGTTTTAGCAGAAAAAACAGTTCTTGAAGAGTTAGGGATTGGGTGTCAATGGCCATTGGGTTCAATAGCTAGAGTAAAAAATGATGAATTAGAACTTTATTCTATTCTGTTGACTCAAACTGGAGATATTCTCTATAAAAATAGAATAAAAGGTTCTGTATCTGAAGCTGAAAATTTAGGTAAAGAACTTGCAAAAGAAATGAAGGAATATATCTAGCTTTAGTTGGTTGGGATTATATTCATTTAAAAAATTCTTATTTTAATTAAATTTAATTAAAGTTGGTTTAATCTAATTAATTCTAATTAATTCTATTAATTAATTGGATTAATTAATCTAAATTAATTTAAAAGATAAAATAAATATTATAAATTAATATTAAATAAATTAAATAAATTTTATTAATAATATAATTATATAATTAATAAATATTAATAAATTTATTATAAATCAATGCAATTCAAGATTAAATTTAAATATGTCTTTAGTTATAAGTTATATTAATATAAATTGTATCATTATATGAATTAAATATAGTTGATTTTATAAAAATAATAAATTTAATAAAAATAATCTTAAATAAAAATAATTATTAGAGAGTATTGAATTGAGTATTTACAATATGGAGGATTATTTGTGAAAACAGTCAATGTAGGAGTTATTGGTGTTGGGGCTATGGGATATAACCATGCTCGTGTATATTATAGATTAGATAATGCAAATTTAGTTGGAGTTTCAGATGTAAGTGAGAGAACACTGGCTAAAGTATGTAAAAAGTATGATACTAAAGGATATACTGATTATAGGGAATTATTAAATAATCCTGAAATTGAGGCTGTGAGTGTTTGTGTTCCAACTACTCATCACTACAATGTAGTAATGGAAGCAATAGAAAAAGGAAAAGATGTTTTAGTAGAAAAACCAATAGCATTTACATTAGAAGAAGCTGAAGGAATGATTCAAGCTGCTAAAGAAAAAGGAGTTAAATTAAGTACTGGGCATGTTGAAAGATTTAACCCTGCAGTTCAAAAGGCAAAAGAACTTATTGAGATGGATGTTATTGGGGATGTTGTTTCTGCTTCTGCAAAAAGAGTTGGTCCGTTTCCTCCAAGGATCAAAGATGTTGGGGTAGCTATCGATTTAGCTATACATGATCTTGATGTAATGTATTATTTGTTTGATGATGATGTAACTCAAGTATATGCAACTATGGGAAGTATTCTTGAGAAATGTGAATATGAAGATCATGCAGAGATCATGACTAAGTTTGAAAATGGAATTACAGGTATTTTAGAAGTTAACTGGCTAACTCCTTATAAGAGACGTGCATTAGAAATTACTGGAACTGATGGGATAATATCTATTGATTATATCGATCAAAGTATTGATGTAGCTGGAAAATTTGCACAAAAAGTGGATATTCAACATGAAGAACCTTTAAAATATGAAATAGCTTCTTTTTTAAATTCTATTATCAATGATGAAGAAATGGAAATTACTGGTGAAGATGGCCTTAATGCTCTTAAAATGGTTTTAGCAGCTAATAAATCTTCAAAAGAACGTATTCCCATTAAATTAAATGAAATAAAATAATAAAATAAAATAATTATAAATTTATTTGAGATAATTATCTAGTTATATATTATATAAGTATTATTTAAATATTGTTTAGATATTATTTTGTTATAAATATGATAAATACGAATTCAATAAAATATAAGATAAAATATATCATTTAAGGTGTAAAAATGAAACAAGATCTCATAAAAAAAGCACATGAACTTAGAAGTCGTGGTTTTACTATTGGTGAAATAGCTGATGAACTTAACGTTTCAATGGATACTGCTAGATGGTTAAATATGCAAAAACTGGATGAGAAACAAAAAACTGCTGATGCTCCTGTAGATTTTGCTATTAATTGGAATAGTTTAGGTGGAAGTTCTTCAAGACTTAGATATGTTTCTGCTGCATTAAGTGATATGACTTTAGCTCATGGTGAAGCTGATGTTATAGTGGGTATAGCTGTTAGTGGAATACCTTTTGCAACAATGATGGCAGACTTTTTAGAAGTGGAAGAAGGCTTTGAAACAGCTTTGTCAGTTTTCCATCCTGTTAAACATATGAAAGAGGATGATAAAGATCAAAAAGGAGCTATAAGTCAGAATTTCGCTCAAGTTAAAGATAAAAAAGTTGTAATCGTCGATGATGTAATAACTAGTGGAAATACTGTAAAAGAAGTAGTTAATGCTCTTAAAGATCAAGGAGCAGAACCTATAGCTGTAGTTGTTTTAATTGATAAAGTTGGAATATCTGAAATAGATGGTGTTCCTGTAGAATCTTTAATAAAAGTTAATAGATTAGGTTAATTCTTTATTAAAATTAGTCAACTCTATTTTTACTTTATTTTTACTTTATTTATCACTTTATTTATTAATATTAAAAGCCGTTTATTGATATACTCTTTTTAAGTTTTATTCTGTATTATTTTTGAGTTTAAGTGCTTAAATTATTTTTATTATTATTTTTATTAGATTTAATATCTATATTTTTATTATTATTCAATCTTAATACTTTCATTATATTTATTATATTAATTAAATATAAAATTATACTAATAATATATATTCATAATATATCTATAATTATATATTGTAGTTTTTACAAATCTATAAATGTATAAATTCATCATATATTTAATAATATTTATTATAATATAATTTTATTATAATCTTATCAATTTTTATCATATTTTTGTTATTATGGAGTGAATATATTGTCAGAAGTATCTTCAAAAGAATTATATGAGTTTAAAAGGACTCTTAAAGAATTATCAGAAAAGAAAGGAAGAGGAACTGAGTTAGTATCAGTGTATGTACCACCTGATCGACAAATAAGTGATGTTACCAAGCACATGCGTGAAGAATTAAGTCAAAGTGCTAACATTAAAAGTAAACAAACAAAGAAAAATGTCCAATCTGCTATTGAAGTTATTGTTCAAAGACTTAGGCTGTTTCCAAAACCTCCTGAAAAAGGACTTGTTCTCTTTGTAGGGATGATTCCAAAAGGTGGACCTGGAACAGAAAAAATGGAAACTTTTGTTTTTGAGCCACCTGAGCCGATTCAAACTTATACATATCATTGTAATTCAGAGTTCTTTTTGGAACCATTACAACATATGATGGATGTTAAAGAAGTTTATGGGCTAGCTGTAATTGATAGAAAAGAAGCTACCATAGCTACTCTTAAAGGAAAAAGAGTTGATATATTAAAACATTTAACTAGTGGTGTTCCAGGAAAACACAAAGCAGGTGGGCAATCACAGAGAAGATTTGATAGATTAATTGATTTAGCTGCTCACGAGTTTAAAAAACGTATTGGGGAACATATGAACGATGCATTTTTACCTATTGAAGACCTTAAAGGAATAATCTTAGGAGGACCGGGTCATACTAAAGAAGAATTCCTTAAAGGAGATTATCTCCAATATGAACTTAAAAATAAGGTAATAACTACTGTTGATACTTCTTATACTGGCGAATTTGGAATAAGGGAAGTTATTGATAAATCTATGGACATCTTAGAGGAAATAGATGTAATGCAAGAGAAACAACTTGTTCAGAAATTTCTTAAAGAGTTAATTGATGAACGGGGATTAGCTGCTTATGGTGAAGAAGAAGTTAGGCGTGATCTCCAAATGGGTGCAGTAGACACTCTTCTTATTTCAGAGGATCTCACTCAAACAAGAAAGACTATGAGATGTTTGAATTGCTCACATCAAGTTCAGGTTACTTATAAAGATCCGCATGATAATGATGAAATTATATGTGATAAATGTGGAGATAAGATGAAAGTTTCTGATGCAAAAGATCTTGTGGATGATTTTGTTAAAATGGCTGAAGAAGTTGATTCTGATATTGAGATTATTTCTACTGAGACTGAAGAAGGAATGCAATTATTAAAAGCATTTGGTGGAATTGCAGCTATTTTGAGATATAGAATTTAAATATATTATAAAGTATAACGACTTAATATAGTAATATAATATTAAGTAATATTAAGTAATACTATAAATATTAAAACAACATCCAATAACTGGGTAATAATGAACTAATATGAATTTAATGAAATTAATGGATAACTAATACATGGGGATTAACTATGAATCAAAGAGAAATAGAACTGTTTGGACATATTATCGATTCTTTAATTCTTCCTAAAACCCTTGACATAATTATGGATAAAGGAGGAGACTTTAAGATAATTGATTTAAATGTTGGAAAAAGAAAATCTGATGTAAGTAGGGCAAAAATTATTGTTTCAGCAGATTCTCCATCTCTTTTAAATCAAATTTTAGATGAATTAAGTGAGATTGGTGCAACAATATCTGCAGTAGAAGAAGTTGAGTTAGTAGCTTCTCCAAAAGATAAAGTTGTTCCAGAAAACTTTTACTCAACTACCAACCATATTACACACGTTCTTTACAAGGGGAATTGGTTACTTGTTGAAAACATTGAAATGGACTGTATGATTGTTATTGATGATGGAAGTAATAATACTCGGGCTCATTGTAAACCTATTGGGCAGATAAAAAAGGGAGAGTTGATTGTTGTTGGCCGTGAAGGAATACGTGTCACTCCTCCAGAACGTCCGAGAGGTAAACAAGGTGTTTTTGAATTTATGAATAGTGAAGTTTCTTCAGAAAAACCATTAATGAGTATTATTGAAAATATTGCCTCTGAAATTAAGGAAATCAAATCTAGAGGTGGAAAAATAGCTATTGTAGGAGGCCCTGCTATTGTTCATACTGGATCAGCTGATTTAATGGCTCAAATGATTAAAGAGGGATATATCGATGTGATTTTTGCAGGTAATGCTTTAGCTACTCATGATATTGAAAATGCTCTATATGGAACTTCTCTTGGGGTTTGCGTAAAAACTGGTGAAGTTGTAAGCAGGGGACATACTCATCATATGAGGGCTATAAATGAAATTAATGGCTCTGGTTCTATAAAAGATGCTGTTAAAGATGGGACTTTAAAGAAAGGAATAATGTATGAATGTATTAAAAATGATGTTCCATTTGTTTTAGCTGGATCTATTCGTGATGATGGTCCACTTCCTGATGTTATAACTGATGTTATTGAAGCTCAAGAAATAATGAGGGAATATGCAAGGGATGTTGACATGGTTATAATGATAGCTACAATGTTACATTCAATAGCTACTGGAAACATATTGCCATCAAGAGTAAAAAGTATTTGTGTTGATATTAACCCAGCTACAGTTACAAAGTTAGCTGATAGGGGAAGTGCACAAGTTTTAAGTGTAGTAACAGATATAGGTGCCTTTTTACCAACTCTCTATCGTGAACTAGAGAAATGAGATTTATTATTTTATTATCTCTAACGATGTAATTTATATAATTATTTTTATATAATCATATTTTATATTTATTTTAATTTCTTTTATATTTTATATATTTTAATATATTTTATAGCATATTTTAGTGTATTTAGTATATTACATATATTTATATATTTTAATTATATTTTTATAAATTTTTAATATATATTCATCTAATTCTAATTTTATTATAAATGAATATATTTAAACAAATTTCAGGTGATTTAATGCCATTTACCAAAGTTTCTCTAGCCAAAGGAAATGATAAAAATTTTTTAAGGGAATTTAAAGAAGAAATTCTTAATTCTATTTTGGAAGTTTTGGAACTTCCTTCAGATGACAAAAATATTCTTATTATGGAATATGAAAAAGAATTGTTTGAAATGAAGGATCCTTACAAATATTTGATTGAAATAACTATGTTTTCTGGAAGATCTAATAAAACAAAAAAGTTATTGTTTTCTACTATTGTTGAGAGATTAAATAGTAAGTTGAATATAGAAAAAGAATCTATTTTCATTTTGATCAATGAACAATCTCGTGATAATTGGGGAATTCGAGGTGGAAAATCTGCTAAAGACATAGACCTTGAATTTAAAGTAAATATTTAAGTAATTCCTACAATTTTAGGATTATTATAGATATTTATTCTGTTCTTTTTTATTAGTTATTTCTTATTTTTATTTTATTTTATTTTAATATCTATTTTGATTATTCATTAATTATTTTTATTTTTAAAAAATTAGGAAAAATAATACTTGAAAATTTTGATAACCTAAAATGGATTATATAATCTAAATTAGATTAATTAAGTAAATAATTTAAAAAAGATTATGTAATTTGAATTGGATTACTTTATACTTTCATAATCTATAAAATTTATATAATCTAAATTAGAATATATAAAATATTATATAATAAGATATATTTGAAGATATTATGAATTATACTAAAATAAAAAAAATCAAAACTAATATATTAGATATTGCAGGTAATGAAATTTATCCTGCTGAAGTTTCTATTAAAGATGGATACTTTAAAAAGATAATGCCTCTTGAAAATGATTCTAATTTAGATTTTGATGGAATTATGGTTCCTGGATTTATTGATGCTCATATTCATATTGAAAGCTCTCTTTTAACACCATCTAATTTTGCAAAAGCTGTTGTTCCATATGGAACTACTTCAGTAATAGCTGATCCTCATGAGATAGCTAATGTCTGTGGGATTAAAGGAATCGATTTCATGATTGAAGATGCTTCTCTGATTCCTTTTGATTTTTATTTTTCAGCTCCTTCTTGTGTTCCCGCTACTAATTTTGAAACTAATGGAGCTTGTCTTGATTGTGAAGCTATTAAAGAACTTATGGAAAAAGATGAGGTTGTAGCTTTAGGAGAAGTTATGAACTTTGTTGGAGTTATTAATCGTGATAATGAGGTTATTTGCAAATTAAATGTTGCTGAAAAGTATAAAAAACCTATTGATGGTCACGCACCTATGTTAAGTGGTAAAGATTTGGAAGAATATGTTAATGTAGGGAATATATCTATTTCTACTGATCATGAATCTGTAAGTTTTGATGAAGCTATTGAAAAAAAGAAATTAGGTATGAAAATAATGGTAAGGGAAGGGTCATCTGCTAAAAATATGGAAGCTCTTTTTAATATAAAAGATAGAATTGGGCTTTGTTCAAACCAAGATTTCTTTGGTTCAGTTTCAGTAGCTGATTTCCAATCAGTTCTTAAATATCCGATTTTTGATTTTTTAGTTAGTGATGATAAACATCCTAATGATTTAAAAGAGGGGCATTTGAATGTTCTCATTAAAAAAACTATTGATTTTGGAATTGATCCAATTGAAACTATTAAAATGGTTACAATAAATCCTGCTGAACATTATAATCTTAATTCTGGATCAATTGAAGAGGATAAAAAAGCTAATTTTGTTTTAATTGATAATTTAAATGATTTTAATATTAAAAAGACATATATTGGGGGTTATTTAGTAGCTGAAGATGGTAAGTCATATATTGATTCTAAAAAATCTGATATGGGAAATACTTTTAGATTAAATAAAAAGAATCCTGATGATTTTGAGGTTATTGCTGGTGATAATTTTTCTGCTTCTTCTGTTAATGTTAGGGTTATTGAACTTGTAAAAGATGAAATTATAACCAATGAAATTGATGTAGATCTTTTTGTTGAGAATGATCTTATTCAAGAAGATATTGACGATGATATACTGAAATTAGCCGTAGTTGAACGATATGGGGATAATAATATATCTAATGCTTTTATTAAAGGTTTTGGTCTAAAAAAAGGAGCTATTGCTTCTAGTGTAGCTCATGATTCTCATAATATCATTGTTGTTGGAACTAATTCTAATGATATGGCAAGAGCAGTTAACCTTATTAGTGAAAATAAAGGAGGATTAGCTGTTGTTATTGGGGATGATGAGAAAATATTAAAACTCCCAATAGCAGGCCTTATGAGTGATGAAAATGTTTTCACAGTTTCAGATCAGCTTGAAAATATTAATAATAAGGTAGCTACTTTAGGATCTAGTTTGGAAGCTCCGTTCATGACTCTATCATTTATGGCACTTCTTGTTATTCCAAATTTGAGGTTAAGTGATAAAGGATTGTTTGATGTTAATAAATTTTGTTTTGTTAATTTGGTTAAGGGGTGATTTTTCATGGATTTAAAAGAAGCAATTAAAAATCGACATTCTGTAAGGCAATATAGCGATAAGAAAATTGAAGGTGAAATAGAAAAAGATCTTCATGCAGAAATTGAGAACTGTAGTGAAGAGAGTGGATTAAATATTCAACTATGTTTAAATGAAGAAAAAGCTTTCAGTAATGGCATATTTGCTAAAATAAGTTTATTTAAAAATGTTAAAAATTATATAGTTATTAGTGGTAAAAAATCAGATGATTTAGATGAAAAAATAGGCTATTATGGGGAGAGAATTGTTTTAAAGGCAACTCAATTAGGTTTAAATACATGTTGGACGGCTTCAGGATATAAAAAAAGTAAACTTGGTGTTGAAATAGGGGATAAAGAGAAAATATTCCTTATAATTATTGGGTATGGGATAAATAATGGAAATTCTAGAAAAACAAAAGCTATTGATAAATTAGGAAATGTTAATAATGACTCTCCTCATTGGTTTATCAATGGTTTAAAAGCTGTTCAGTTTGCCCCTACAGCTAGAAATCAACAAAGATTTAAATTTATTTTAGATGGAAATAGTGTTGAAGCTAAAGCTTTATTTGGATTTCACACTGAAATTGATCTTGGAATAGCTAAGTATCATTTTGAAATTGGTGCTGATTCTAAAGAATGGGTTTGGAAAACATAAATGTATATAAAATAAACAAAAATAAACAAAAATAAACAAAAATACTAAAAAAAATACTAGGAAAATACTAGAAAAATATTAAAATAAGATATAAATAAAGATATAAATAAAATTCATAATTAAAATTTATACTTAAAATTCATAAATAAAAAGTTTGTAAATAAAAAATTTTAAATAAAAATTAATATATATATTATCTTATGAAAAAACCTGAGATGAAAGTAGAGGCTATTAAAAATGGTACAGTTATTGACCATATCACTGCTAATAAATCTCTTCATGTTTTAAAGATTTTAGGGCTTCCTCATGAAGATATAAATGTTACAGTCGCAATTAATGTTTCTTCACAAGATGTAGGTAAAAAAGACATAGTCAAAATTGAAAATAGGGAGTTAGATTCCAGTGAATTGGACCAAATTGCTTTAGTTGCTCCTGAAGCTACAATTAATATAATAAGGGATTATAATGTAGTTGCTAAAGATAAAGTTCGCTTTATGAAGGAATTGAAGTCAATAATTAGATGTACTAATCCTAATTGTATTACAAATACTAATGAACCTATTGAATCTAGATTTCATTTGATAAAAACATCTCCAGTATTATTGAGATGTCATTATTGTGAAAGATTAATTGATGCTGAAGAAATAGATAAACAATTTTAGTTCTTATTTTAGTTTTTATTTTTGTATTCTTTTTGGAATAGGTTTTTATTTGATCAAAAAATTAAACTATGTTTTAAATCAAATAAAAAAAGTAATATAAATAAGATTATTGGATTAATCTTATTAAACTAATTTATTGTATTTTAAAAAAGCAACCATCTGTTTATAGGACGCTGCAATACTTCCTGAAGCTACTTTTCCATGTGGGGTTTTTACTTCACAAGTAACTGCAGCAATTTTGTTTAAGTTTAAAACGTCTTCAAGAGCACCAGGATATTCTGCTCCAGCTAAGTAATAATTTCTATATGCATGTCCAGTTAACTTTGAAATACCAATTGCCATTTTTGCACTTTTTGATGTAGGAACTTTTGTACCCATTATTATATTCTTACCAGGATTTCCTCCAGGCATTGTACAATGGAAATCTCCTACTATTTTAATATTATTTGCTTTAGCAGCTAGGACAATTTTATTTGTTATACTTCCTTTTTTATTAGCTATCGAATTAAGGTTTTTACCATTATAAAATCTCACATTTAATGATGTTGATTTTGGAGCAACAAAAGGGATTATATAAATTGTACCTTTAATATTCTTTTTTTTATTAAGTTTATTTATAAGTTTCATCGCTGCTATCTGTGATGAAAGTTCACTTCCATGAACTCCAGCAACGAGAAGTGTTTTTGGACCTTTACCATTTCCAAATTTTACAACAGGAGTTCCTTTTTTTGCAGCCTTTATGACTTTAACTGTAAGGCTAGTTTTTGGCAGATTTTTCTTAATTAAGCTATTTTTTGTAACATCTCCACCGGTTCCCCATTTTTTGGTTGTAACAGTAGTTGCAGATGATGCTTGAACAGCTACTAAAAAAATTGTTATTAAAAATGTTATTATAATGATTTTTTTTATTGTTTCTTTCTTATTAGAAATTTTGATATTTTTTCCTCCAACATAATATAATAAAATACTATTATCAAAATTTTATTATATTTATATCTATTAAATTAAGCTAAATTAATTTAATTTAAACATTAATAAACTTCAATTAAATATAGTTAATTATTTGTATATTTATATTTATTATTTTCATAATATATATTTAATGATGAAATAGTATTATTTAGATAATTTATTTATATTAAATGTTTTGATTGGCTTTAAAATAGTTTATCTATTAAATATTTAGAAAGTCTCTTAGATAATGCTAAAATTGTTAAAATAGGTGGTGCTCCTGGCGATTTTGGTAGTACACTAGCATCACTAACATATAGTCCATTAATTTCAGTTTGGAGATTTGTATCAACAACCTCTCCAATAGCTGCAGTTCCTCCGGGGTGAGCTCCTCTCAAGTTTGTTGACACTATTGAATTGGGATCAACACCACTTTTTACAAGTATGGATCCTGCAACAGCTGAACCTTCAGTAATAAACCTAATATCTTTTATACTATTTTCTTTTATAACTTTTCCATCTTTGATTTGTCCATAGCTGTCATCAGGTATTTTCACCATTATGCTGAATATGTCTGAATCTTTAGCACCTTGTTTTTTAAGCTCATTAGCTACAAATTGTGAGTAATGTGGAGCTAAAATATAGTTTTCTCCAATAACCACACCATTCATCTGAACTTCTTTGTTAAATCCAATATTTCTCAGTATTCCTCCAATAGTTACAAAAGGATCTATGAATAATTTTTTTCCAGCATTTAAACCAATTTTTTGAAGTAAAATTCCTGAATTTATAGCTCCAGCAGAGAGTATAACTGTATCTGATGGAATAAACTCTTCTTTATTATTAGATTTTTTAATAGTGACTCCTTTAACTTTTTCATTTTTAATAGGTATATCAATTACTTCTGTATTATCTAAGAATTTCGCTCCATTTTCAATAGCTATTTTAACGAAATCAACAGATGTCCATTTAGCATCTCTTGGACAACCAAATGCACAATTCCCACATGGTATACAATCATTATCTCTAATGAATTTTGGCATTTTTATAGGATTAAGATTAAGTTCATCAGCTATTTCCATAAATTTTTGACTTCCTTTACCAAAATGTTCATTATCCATTTCATGTATTGAAAGTAATTTTTCCACTTCATCTAATTCTTTAGAAATTGAGACACCAAGCTCTTTCAATTCTTCTTCAAGAACTCTTACACCATTCCCAGCAGCTACAGTAGTTGAACCTCCAGTACAGCTAGTTTTTAACAAATCGATTCCTTTATCAGATTCATCATAACATTTAAAAGCATTTTTCATATCAATTGAAGGACCTTTTTCAATCAATGTCACAGGAATATTACTTAAAGCTAATTCCATAGCTATAATTGATCCTCCAGCTCCAGATCCAATAATAATAATCATATAATCCTCTCTTTTTATTTATTTACTAAAATTATCTAATTTATTATTAATTTTTTCATGATATTAAAAATTAAATTCACTTTTTCATTGATTTGAATTTTAATTGGTCTAATTTTTTAATATTTTTAGCTTATTTTTATCTTATTAAAATTTTAATTGGTCTAAACTAAATATAAAATTTTCCATGAAGAAATTAGTTGTGTTTTCTGACTCATTTAGATATGTTTCATATATAATAGTTGAAGTTCCGTTTTTCAATATAGGGATTGAAACATAGTCTGGGCTTGTAGGATGTCCATCTATAGCAGGAATATATCTAAGGATCTTCATACCTGTGATATTTTTTATAATTTTTAAACCTATTTTTTCAGATTTTGGATTGTTTAATGGGGATATTATAAAGTTTTTTTCTTTATATACATTTCGATGTGCATGAATATCCATTACAAATGTATAGTTTTTATTTTTTATATCTGGAACAACATAATCTTTAGCTAATAGCTGTCCATTCATACGTCCTTTATCAAAATCATCCCTATCTTTAGTAACATTTATTACATAAATATAATAAGATTTATTAAGTTTTTTATTATCTTTTTGAATGTTTTTTATAAGTGATAAATGAGCATTGGATTCAAGAGGATGAACACCAATAATAAATCCTATTTTATCAGAAGAATTTGGATTTCCATAAGGTCCTTCTATAGATACAGTTCCAAGATTATTATGTCCTATAATTTTTTTATCATTTGCGTTAATAGCTAGAGTAATAGTGATTAGTATTCCTAAAATTATTAGTACTATAATTAGAATGCTTATTAGCTTAATATTTTTGTTTTCTATTTTCATTCTAAAACCTAGCTTGATTATTCTAAACTAATTCTAAACTTAATATATTATATATTCAAATATCTTATTAATATTTTATATTTAATTTATTATAATAAATTTATTTTTATTTTCAATAAAGTAAAGAATATAAGTATATAATATTATGATTTTGAAGAAAATTATAAGATTATAAGATTATAAGATTGTAAGATTGTAAGATTGTAAAAAACTATAAAAAACATTTAAAAAAATAATATAAAAAATATATAAAAAATAAGATATAAAAAATAAGAAGTAGTTAAAAAACAATAAAAATTAGTAGAATTTAATCTACTATAAAATATAATATAATAATGTATAATGAATAAATTAATAAATTAATTTATTTATTCTGCATCCATCATTTCACCATAGGTGATTTCGATTTCGCAGCCTTTAGGACCGCAACAAAAATGTTGTAAATCGAGTTGAATCTGCATATTTTTCACCTCTTGTGTCACTTTTTTAATTGTGCTAATTTTGCATATTATTTTTATATTTTATAATTTTTTTTAAAGAATTTTTACATTTATTAAAACTAACACTATTATTACAACTTTTTATTAGTATTTATTGATATAAATATTTTTGCATTTTGATATTTTTTGTATAATACTTTAATCAATAAAAACATTTTTATATATTAAATACATTTTTAATTAATATTTTTCAATAAAGCACAAATAAAACAAACTTTCAGAATAATTTTAGATATAAATTAAATTATAATTTAAGTCATTATAGAAAATTTGATATGTTTAAAAATAGATATAATAGATATATAAGACTAAAAAATTATAAAACAGGTAGGAAAATATGGAAGAAAACTTAGATCTTTTCAAAAAAACAATTAACAAAATTGCACCGAAAGTGGATTATGTGGATATTAGGGCAGGTAGAGGAAATAGTACTAATATTCTCATGAAAGATAATAAAATTCAAGAAATTAACACAGGAATTGATATTGGTGTTAGAATTAGGGTTTTAAATAATGGTGCATGGGGATTTGCATTTACTAGTGACTTAAATAAAATCGATGAAATCACAAAAACTGCAATAAAGCTATCTAATGTATTAAAAGGTGATGTAGAATTAGCTGATACAGAAGTTGTGGAAGATAAAGTAAAAACACCTAGAGAAATATCTCTTAGTAATGTTGATATCGATGAAAAGAAGGAATTAGTAACTGATGCAAGTAAATCTGCTACTATTGATAATGTTGTAAGTACTACTGTTAACTATTCTGATAATGAATCTCAATCAGTCTTTATAAATAGTGAGGGAAGTTCTGTTATTCTGGATGAAACTCGTGTCGGCTTATTTTTAAATTCAGCTGCTTCTTCTGGAGAGGTTATTCAATTTGCTCATGGAAGTATTGGTGGAGCAAAAGGATTTGAAGCTTTAAGTGATCATGATATTGAAAAATTTGGGAGAAATATTGGTGAAAAAGCTAATAGATTACTTGAAGCTAGTACTCCTCCGTCAGGTAAATTCTCAATAATAACTGATAATGAGCTCACTGGAGTATTTGTTCATGAAGCTTTGGGACATGCTGTTGAAGCTGATTTAATTCTTCAAAATGATTCTATATTAAAAGACAAGATGAATCACCAAATTGGTTCTAATATTGTGAATATTGTCGATGATGCAAGTAATATAGATGGTTTTGGTTATTATGCTTATGATAGTGAAGGTATAAAAACTAAAAAAATCAACTAGTAAAGAATGGGGAACTTGTTTCTTTACTTAGTTCAAGGGAATCTGCATCAAAGTTAGATATGTTATCTTCTGGTAATGCTAGATCAATAATAAGTGAACAACCTATTGTAAGAATGAGTAATACTTATTTAGAACCTGGTGATATGAGTTTTGATGAATTAATTGAAGATATATCTGAAGGAATTTATCTTAAAGGTTCAAGAGGAGGTCAAGTTGATACTGGAAAAGGAATATTCCAATTTAATGCAGCAGAATCATTTAAAATAGAAAATGGTGAAGTAACTGATCCTCTTAGGGATGTTTCTCTTTCTGGAAATGTTTTAGAAACTTTAAAAAATGTTGATGGAATTGGAAATGATTTTAAATTAGGAATAGGATTCTGTGGAAAGTCTGGTCAAACAGCTCCAGTTGGAGATGGTGGTCCTCATACACGAATATTAAATGCTACAGTTGGAGGAAGTAGCTAATTATTGACTTTTCAATTAGTTTATTTTATTTTTTATTATTATTTGAAATTTCATTTGAATTTTTATTTTCATTTTTATTTTAAATTCACTTTAAATTGTTTTAATTTCTAATTTCAATTTCAATTTTATTTCAATTTTAATTTTTAATTTTTTAAATTATAATAATTATAATAAATTATATTTAAATAAAATATTATAAATATGGTGTGGATAATATGTTAAGTAAAAAAGATGGGGATTATTTAATTAAAATAGCTAAATTAGCTGTTGAAACATATTTAAAAAAAGGTGAAAAAATAAATGTTCCTAAAGATTGTCCAGAACATTTAAAAGAAGATTTGGGAGTTTTTGTAACTTTAAATAAAAATAACGAGCTTAGAGGTTGTATTGGATACCCTGAACCAATTGCACCTTTAATCAACGCAACAATAGATGTAGCTATTTCGGCAGCTGTAAATGATCCAAGATTTCCAAGCTTAACTGAAGAGGAATTAAAATATGTTGATTTTGAGGTTACAGTTTTAACAAAACCAGAACTTCTTCAAGTGGATAATCCTTCAGATTACTTAAAGGAAATAACTATTGGAAAAGATGGTTTAATAGTTGAAAATGGTTTTAGTAAAGGTTTACTCCTTCCACAAGTAGCTACTGAATATAATATGGATGTTGAAACTTTTTTAGCTAATACTTGTATGAAAGCAGGTTTAAGTACAGAATGTTGGCTTAAAAATGAAACTAAGATATATACTTTTCAAGGACAAATATTTAAAGAATAAATTTTATTAAAATTTTATTAAATAAAATTATAATATTATATTATAATATTATAGTATGTTACAATATTATATGTTAGAAGAATATTATGTTATGTTAGATTTATTCATAGTTATGTATAAACGAATCTAAAGGAAAAGTTTCTTCGATTGAAATTAATATTTCATCTTTATGTATGATATTATAGCTTCTACTTAAAAAGTCTGCTTCAGTTTTAAAAATATCTTTTAATTCTTTATTAGATTTTTTTATTTTAACAGATTGAACTTCTCTTCTTGATTCAATATTATATTTCTTTAAAATTCTACCAATAGGGATATCGGCACTAATTAAGTCTTTTTCAAATTCTGAAGTTAATCGTTTTAATGGGATGTATGAAGTTGCATAAATTAATGGTACTTTATTTTTTCCCATAATAACAACTCGATAATTAATTTGTTCTCCTTCATTAATATTAAGAATTTCAGCAATTTCTTTGTTTGATTCTTGATATTCTTGTTTGAGAGTTTTAATACTAATTTTTCCATTCAAAACATCAAGTATGGTAGTTACAGACCCATCTGTAGCTAATAATATTTTTTGTGTATTTGATAACTTGATATCATCTTTTTCAAGGTTTTTTATCTCATTTATAATCTCAAAATTCTTTTGACTCATTTTAATCCCTTTAATTCTATAAATTATTTATAATTTTATATATTATTACATTTATTAATTAAGAATGATTTATTTTTTAATGATTTATTAATATTGGTTTATTTTTTTATTTTTAATAATCTGGAGGGTTTATTTTTTAATTAAATTATTTATTTTTTAAGTTCAAAGCCATGATTTTGAGCTTTTGCTTTAAAAACAATTCCATCTTCTCCAAGAAATTCTTTTGTTGCTTTTAAAACATCAGAACTATCTTTATCTATTAATCCATAGATTGATGGTCCGAATGAACTCATTCCTACTCCATATGCTCCGAATTCCCTCATTTTTTCCATTAATCTTTTGATTTTCTCTTGTTGCAGACTTATTTCAACTTTTTTGAATCCTAAGTTTTGGATATTATTGATTGCATTTCCAACTTCTTGAATGTTCTTTTCTAGGAGAAATGGAATTAAATTCATAAAAATTAAGTGGGATAGCTTTTCAACATCTCTTTTGGGGACTGGACAGTATTCTTTGAAAATATTTACTTCTTTATTACCCATTATATTGTGAGATTTAGGTATTGCGATTAAAATATCCCATTCTTTAGGAAATTCATATCTTCCTATTAAAATTGGAGGAGTTGCTTTTGAAACTGAAGATGGTAAAAATTCCTTCTTTTCATTTTTACTATGGCCTCCATCTATAATGAGGCCTCCTCTTTCAAATGAGTATATTCCTATACCTGATGTTCCTCCTCTATTGAGAATTTTCCCTAATTCTAATCCAGTAATTGAAATATCATTATATTCACATATTATTTTAGCTGTAGCTAATGAAACTTGAGTTCCAGAACCTAATCCTGCATGTGGATAAAATGCTTCTTTAACATTAAAATGAAATCCTGTATCTAACTGAAAATGTGAAATGATTTTTTCAGCAGAATTTTTTATTTTAGATATACATTGATCTTTTACATCATTATTTTTTATATTTTCACTAAAATCAATGGTTACCTCTTTTTTTTCTGCAGTATCACATTTTAGAATAAAGTTTGGTTTATTTATGGTTAGTCCTATACCTCCATCGTATCGGCTGTAAGATCCATTTAAATCTATTAAAGTCATGTGTATCCTTGAAGGAGTTTTTATAATCATAAAAATCAAAACTGTTTTTGTATTAGTAATTAAATTTCATGTATCCTATTATTTTTTATTAATAGTTTTTATTACAATTTATGGAATTGTTTTTATAATATTTTTTAGTTATATTTATTAATTTTTTATTTTTATTAATATTTTCGATAGTAATATAGTACAAATTTATTTATTTTATATGCTATAAAATATTACTATAAATTATATTTTATTTATGTAGATTTTAATATATAAGAAAGCAATGTTTATAAGGTAGTATAATGAAAGATTATAAAGAATAGTAATATTATATATTAATAGTGATTTATAATAATAGTATTTTATGTAATATTAATAGTATTTTATGTAATTAATTTTTAATTATACAATTTTTAATATTGATATATTGAAATCATAAAGTTATGAACTTTTTAAACTACAATTTATTTTATTTAGGTTAATATAATGATGATACCAACTATTCCTACTCCTGATGAACTTTTAGATAAAGGCTTTAGGAGAGGAAAAAAAGCAGCGGATTTAGCTAGAACTTCAAAGATTCCAAAAAGGCTAAAAGGAAAGCGAATTGAAGAAACTCGTGTTATAACTGCCTGTCAAGTTATTAAAGATAGGCTTAAGATGATTATAGATAGAGTACCTGATATTGAAACACTTCCAGAATTCTATCAAGATTATATAGATATAACTGTTGGTGTCGATGATATGAAAAAGGCTCTTGGTGCGCTGAATTGGGCTTATGGGATACTTACTCAACTTGAAAAAGATTATGCTGGAAGAATTAGAAGAGCACCTTCAGAAAAAGCAAGTTCCCTTCAAAAACAAGCTTATGGAAGGATAGCTTCGGTTGTAAATAAAATTAAGAAAGACCTTGATTTTTTAGATTTTGCAAAAGCTAACCTTAGAAACATGCCAACTATCGATTTTGAAGCTACTACAATAGTAATAGCTGGATTTCCGAATGTGGGTAAATCTACACTTCTTCGTCAAATAACTGATGCAACTCCAGAAGTAGCTAATTATCCTTTCACAACTAAAGGAATTCAAATTGGACATCTTGAGAGAAATTGGAAGAAAATACAGATTATTGACACTCCGGGACTTCTTGATAGACCAATTTTAGACATGAATGAAATTGAATTAAATGCTATGGTAGCTCTTGAACACTTAGCTGATGCAATATTTTTCATAATTGATGTATCTGAAACATGTGGTTTTACTATAGATGCTCAATATAATCTTTCTGAAGAAATCAATAGAATATTTGATGTTCCGATGGTTTATCTTTTCAATAAAATAGATATATCTAATATGAATAGAGACAATTCTGATGATAATCTCAATTATTTAGATAGCTATTTAGATAATATTGATGATTATTTACTTATTTCAGCTTATGAAGGTGAAGGTATTGATGAAATAATATCTAAACTAGAAAGAGTTAAAAAAATAGAAAGAAAAGATAAATATAATGATGATGATTATTTATAGGTAATAGTTTTTATTTTATTTTATTTTATTTTTTATTTATTTATTTTTTATTTTATTTCATTTTTATTTCATTTTTATTTTTATATTTCAAATTTTAATTAATCATATTATAATTAAATTTTATTTTTATTTTCATGTTTTTTGTAGCTATTAACTACTTTATAATATACTATAAAATTTTAATTACCAAAAGTTATAATAATAAGTTAGACACATATTATATTGATAAACATATTTGATATTTTGTAAAAAATATATAATCATATTATAGTTTTAAAAAATTTTATAAAATATCTTGGAATTTTTAAAATTAAAATTTATAAGGAGACAAAATATGAGTGAAAAACCTAAACTTGATAAAGATAAGTATGATGAGTTCTCAGATAAAGTAGATAAAAGCGTTGAAAAAGGAAGAAATGTTGCTGGTAGAGTAGCTAATGATTTTGGAAAAACTATGGATGATATTCTCGTAAATCTAAAATCTTTCCAAAAAGATGTTGATACCAAAATAAGTGAATATAAAGAAACAGCTCCTGGTAAAATAACTCTTGACCTTATAGATGCTGGGGATGTTTACTATGTAAAAGTTGACCTTCCTGGTGTAAACAAAGATGAAATTGATATTGAAATCGCTGATAGGGAATTGACAATTGCCACTTTCTTTGGTGAAGAATGTAATGAAGAAAATAACTGTGAATTCTTAATAAGAGGAAGAACATATGGTCCAGCTAGAAGAACTATCCGTTTACCTACCAAAGTTAAAATGAATGATTCAAAAGCAGAGTTTAGTAATGGTGTTCTTTTTTTAGAACTTCCTAAAGTTGAAGTCAAAAAATTAAAAGTAGATATTAAATAATCAAGATAACTTTACTAACTTATTTAATATTTTTATTAAATAGGCTATAGAAGCCTATTTACTATTTTTTTATTATATAAACATTTATTCATATCTTACTTTGCCAATATGTCTTGTGCTTCCTGGATCTTCGCCATTGTAATGAGCTAAGTAGAAAACAAACCATTCTAAAGGAATTACAAGTATAAATGGTGACAAAAGATTG